>NZ_RDBW01000025.1:0-74825 GCF_003934235.1 Pseudoalteromonas sp. J010
CAAAACAATCACCCTTAGCGCTCCTCAAATGCTTATACAAAACATTCAAAGAACACGGTTAAAGATAACCGTCAATTTCCCTTGGTAATTAGCGACTACGACAAAGTCGCGTGGTAATTAAAGTACGACAAAATCGCTTGGTGTTAACAGCTTAAATTGAATTAGTTCAGACAAGATCTGACATTTCGATTTGAAAAATTGAGAGTTACCCGTTTTGATAAAGGTGTCGAATCTTTGTTCAAAACAACTAAGGAGTAACTCTCATGTTACATACTAACAATCCAATCATTAAACACAAAGCTGGCTTACTTAATTTAGCGGAGGAATTAGGTAACGTTTCTAAAGCCTGTAAAGTCATGGGCGTCTCACGAGATACATTTTATCGCTATCAGGAATTAGTTGAAGATGGTGGTTTGGATGCTCTAGTAAATAAAAGCCGTAGAGCACCAAATATAAAAAATCGAGTTGATGATGAGACTGAAAAAGCCGTTGTTCAGTATGCTATCGAATATCCAGCTCATGGTCAGCACAGAACGAGTAATGAGCTTAGAAAACAAGGTGTCTTCGTATCAGGAAGCGGTGTGCGTTCAATATGGCTTCGTCATGATTTAGAAAACTTCAAAAAACGACTCAAGGCGCTAGAAGACAAGGTCTCTAAAGAAGGAATTATTTTAACTGATAGTCAAATAGCAGCCCTTGAGAAGAAGAAAAATGATGATGAAGCATGTGGTGAAATTGAAACGGCTCACCCAGGTTATCTCGGTTCGCAAGACACATTTTATGTTGGCAACCTCAAAGGCGTTGGCCGTATTTATCAGCAAACCTTTATCGATACCTACAGTAAAGTCGCATTTGCTAAGCTCTATACGACTAAAACACCAATCACAGCAGCAGACATACTCAACGATAGGGTTTTGCCCTATTTCGAGCAATATGAACTGCCAATGCTGCGCATTCTAACTGACCGAGGCACCGAATATTGCGGTAAGGTTGAGCAGCATGACTACCAGCTTTATCTAGCAATAAATGATATCGACCACACCAAAACTAAGGCGATGTCGCCTCAAACCAATGGTATCTGTGAGCGATTCCATAAAACGATACTAAACGAATTCTATCAGGTTACGTTCCGTAAAAAGCTTTACAGCTCACTTGACGAGCTTCAAAAAGATCTGGACGAATGGATGGCTTATTACAATAATAAGCGAACTCATCAGGGAAAAATGTGCTGTGGCAGAACGCCATTTGAAACATTGCTTGATGGAAAATCAATTTGGGCTGAGAAAAATTTAGCTCAAATCTAAACTGACAGCCACCGATTGAAAAACGGGTAACTGTCAGATCAAGTCTGAGCTAGTACACTTAAATGATGGCATATAAGCTATCATAGCTCAGCTTCAAGAATGGCTAATGCTTCTTTTTCAGCTTGCTTGACATTACCGTCAGCTTCAATCACGCGTATAGCGAGATCTTTTGCTAATTTTCTCATCGGCTCATCCACAATGTTATTCATACGATGTTGCACATAAGCCTCAATATCATTTTTTTTTATCGCAACGACAGATTTTGATAAGCTGTCCTCTATATAACTATCCAAATCTATCGCGGAATTCCATTGCAAACTTTTTGCCCACTTTCTGACAACATGTTTCTCGCTTTCGCATATCACTCCATCTACTCCAATGAACAATATTGCGATGTCGATAAGCGCCTCTTTTTGCATTTGATCAACACAAATACCAGTGTCAAAGTGATTTAGTAGTTGTTCAAATTTCATAATTCTTCCTTAACCTTTTTAATGCAAAATACCAAAATAGGTATTTCAAGACTAAAAGTAACCCACATAGACTTAAACAATATGCTAACTTTTAGTATTTRTCATATTAAAAAATCACATGTTAAATTACAAACGATGTGGCGACTATTAACCACATTACAACTCCTCGGAATGTTAACCATACTAATTAACCAAAAAGAACCGCACCTATCATAGTAAAGAATGAATTAGATAGAAAAGTTCCTAGCCTCCACAATTGATTCATCTTGTTGCAATAATTTGCACGCTCTTTGATTAATAGAAGTAAATAGGAACAATTGTGAAAGAGTTAAAACTAGGAATGAACCTCTCATTTTTTATTTCCCTGTCTGTTTTTGCCCTCGGCTTAGTTGCATTAGATGCGTTGCTCATATCTGACAGCATCTATATGGCTTCTTTTGCACAAATGGCACTATCAGCAGCCATCATCTTTTATATTATCGTCGGGGTTTGGGCTATTTTCAGTGGTCAAAGCAGAGTGATTGTTTGTAATCAAGGAGTAGCTTATCAAACCCTATTTGGTCAAAAATACTACATACCCGCTGAAGAAGTAGAAAGAATTTCGGTTGAACGCATACTTTGGTTTAGTTATACCAAGCTCCATATGGCTAACAGGACGCTAAGGCTTTGGTCGTTTAAACCGAGCCAAGCGCAACAGCGCAGTTTAAAAGTACTTGGCTACTTCTAATCTAAGACAGTTTCAAACGCTGGCAGTTGGGGTTGCGTTACAAACAAGCTATTGCGTATGATGATGCAAACTTTAAAGAGGTTAGCATGCAAAGACAATATCCGATAGGTACACCGGGTGTACCTTGGAGCAAAACAGAGAAACAGCAATGGCTTGAACGCCAGTCCGTAAAACGTTCCTATAATGATGAAGTAGTTTCTCAAATTGAGCAATTAAAACATGCTTTTGAAACAACAGAGTATGGTCAATTACATTACCAAACCCAAGATTACACTTTATACGCCCTTACCACTTCGCACTGGAACGAAAACAACCCAACTGTTTTGGTCACCGGTGGCGTACACGGATACGAGACAAGTGGAGTACATGGCGCGCTTGACTTTGCTAGCACTCAAGCTAAGAAGTATGAGGAACAATATAACTTTATTATCCTACCATGCCTTAGTCCTTGGGGTTACGAAACAATTAACCGCTGGAATCCTGACGCTATCGATCCCAATCGTTCATTTTATGATAATAGTCCAGCACAAGAGTCTGCATTAGCTACTCAATTTGTACTGCAAAAATCAAATAACATCTTATGCCATATTGATTTACATGAAACAACGGACTCTGATAATTCAGAATTTCGACCAGCTCTAGCAGCAAGAGATGGCAAAGAAAATCACAACTGGAACATTCCTGATGGTTTTTATTTAGTCGGTCACACTCAAAAACCAGCGGCAGAGTTTCAAAAGTGTGTCATCGAAGAGGTCAAAGCAATCACCCAAATAGCCCCTTCAGATATTAACAACCAGTTGATTGGTGTACCAATAGAGCAATTTGGTGTCATAAATTATGATGGGACAGCACTGGGGTTATGTATGGGGATGACAAATGCACCTTACGTCACGACAACCGAAGTGTACCCAGATGGTAAAAATGCGACGCCAGAAAGCTGCATAATCGGTCAAGTAGCCGCAATTTGTGGGGCGCTAAAATTCTTACAAAGCAACTCCCAACCCTCATATTAAGCTTTTGCTGGGGCTTTTTGCAGTACCTAATTACCTAACTCGCTTTTGTAAAACGAAAAGCCTGCAAACCTAGCCTTTGGATGATTAATGAGTTTCCTCACTAATCATCTATATTTTTGCTTAATTAGTAAAATCTTCACGTCCACTGATCACATCGAAAATTTCTTTAAATGAGGTTGGTTTTTGTAAAATACTAACAGGTATATGGAGTGCTCTTGCGATGTCGCTGGCAGAAATCATACCTCTCAACCCATCAGCTCCTGACAACAGCACGTGCTGTAAACCTAACTGTTGTAGCGTCTCTAGCACGTCACCGATTGTACTTTTAGCCACAACATCATAAGAAACAGCATGAAGATCATCCTTTGTTGTCATCACATCCTCGACGCAAACTTCTTCTCTTGGTATTTGCTTCCTTTGTGCTACGCTCAATACTTTACGCCCTGAAAGATCACGGCAATTAACCACACCAAGAAAGTTATCGTCATCATCAACAACCAACTTTGAACGTACGTGGCCGTTTTTCATCATGTATAACGCATGATCTATATCCACATCTTTTGATATTACTTGCGGTTGCCTTCGGGTAAAGTCGGTCACTACTTTTAGAGCAGTGCTGTCTAAACTTAGTGGCTCTGAATCAAAATGATCACAGAGTGGAAACTCTCCTTGTAATTTTATTGTTTTCAGCGCTTTGTATTGGCCCATGATATACTCCTAGCATGTCTGGAGACGCTACGATTAGTACGTATGTCATCATTCAAAAACGTGATAATAAAAAAGGAAGAGCCGACGCTAAAACCGAAGTTAGATCTCATTAGGTTTGGGGGAGGTATTGATACCTATCGCTCTACAAACATTACAAAATTTGTGCAACTGCTTTTATGTTGGTCTCTTCATTAACTATGGTTTATGTCAGAAATTAATTCAAGCTGATATGCCCAACAAGGCAGTAACTTAAGTGTAATGCTGTGTAATGGCTTAATTTTCATAAACCTCTTAGACTGTTAGTGTTGACTAGGATTTATCACCCTACAGACAAACGGCCTGACCTATTGGGTTTCGCATCAAACTAAAACAACTGTTATTCCAAGTTGGGCCAGTCCAGTATTAAAGTACTGGTTAAATCTTCCCTCAACGAGACCCACCTCGTGGGTCTTTATTATTGAGTAGAAGGGAATAAGATTGTATGCTGCTCGGCACTTATACCTCTTATAACCCAAATGCAGTCTCTGCTGAGTTAAATATGGTAAAATGCGACAAGCATGAAATTTTCATCAAAGTTATACGGAACTAACTATGGCTTATTTAATCGACGAACAGAAACTCGAAAGAGTCTATCTTAAAAGCTACCACACTATCGGTCGCTATAAATACAGTGTAGATACTCTGATAGACAAGCCTGGAGTTTCACGACACCATGCCATTATTGAACTCAATGAGAACAAATGGTTTATCAGAGATGTGAGCACCAACGGTATTTGGATCAATGATAAAAAGCTTGATAAAAATTTACCCTATCAACTCTTTGAAAATGACAAAATTGACTTTGCAGCGCCGGGTCAAAACTCTTTTGTGGCAGCAAATTTACAAACCGAATGCCAATACTTAGTCTCTCAGTCTAACAACCAAAAAGTGATAGAAGTCACTAATCAGTTACTTCTTCCAAGTGAAGATGAGCCAAAACATATCATTTACTATGATAAATTACTCAGTTATTGGTTCTTAGAAGATTTAAACACATCAGATCGTCAAGCGCTTATCGATGGTAGTATTATTTCGTTAATGAATGATCAGTGGATGTTTTTTTCCGCTACGACCATTGCAGTGACCAAACATTTGGAGTGCCAAAAAGCAGCTAAGCCCATGGCACTTGAGTTTAATGTTAGTCAAGATGAGGAAGACACACAGTTATCCTTAAACATAGACCACAAACATCTAGATCTGGGTGTAAGAAGTCATCACTACTTGTTGTTATTGCTCGCTAGAGCTAGAATTCAAGACAAAGATGCAGGTCTAGAATCGGATGTTCAAGGCTGGATGTATCGCGATGATTTAGCCAAAGCATTAGGCGTTCAGACTAATCATATGAATATCATGGTGCATCGTGCTCGAAAGCAGTTTGTTGATTCAGGCGGTGATGACTATCCTGAAGCCTCATTTTTACTAGAAACACGCTGTGGTCGCGTTAGGCTAAATTGCCAAGATATCACCATAATAAAAGGCTCTAAGCTAGAAACTCGGATGACGATATAATACCAATTTGACTTAATACTTGCTCAATTTTAAGGAGTAAATCTGACGCTAACAGCGTTAAAAATTTCTTATTTAGAACAACTAAATAGCAAAGTTTTTGCCTTACCCACACAGAGGTGGGTACCTTGGTGATAGCAGGACGCGGTAGCGGGGTTATCAACAAGATTTTCTCGCCTCAAAATAGACCACCTAATTAAGCAAATTGGTATAAGCTCATTTACTTGTACTCGCCCGCATTGTTAATAATGGTATTTTCCAATTCTTTGAATAGACCAAGTAAAAACAAAAATTCAACCAACACAAACAATGGCCCTATCGCTAAGCCAATCAGATCATCAACAAATGCAGGCTTCTTTCCTTCAAAGTAATGACCAATAAACTGTAAAACCCATCCAACAAAGAACATACCGGCCCAAAACAATGTTGTTGCTATCTCAGCTTCGATAAGCATTGGATTGACGATAAATACGGTGTAGTAAAATCCAGCAATAACAATACTCATCATTAGCGCAAATAAAGGGGATAGAAAAAGGTAGTATAGGCACAGCATTACGCCAAGAAGCGCAGAAAGTGTGATGGTGATCCCTGAAACTTGCCATAACGGTACAAAAGTGAGGCCGACAATGGCAAGCACAATTAAGGGTATACCAAAAAAATGGGTTAATATATTCTTTCTACTGCGATGGTACTTACCATACTGACTCAAAAGTATTTCAAGTTTACTCATTATTATTCTCTATTTAACACCTATTCAGTGTATTGATAATTAGCCATATACTAAAAATTTTCAATACAAAATGCTAAAAACCGCTATTTAGCGCAAGATAAATAGATTAACGAATAACACTCCAAAGACCAAAGATTGAAAAAACAGTACCGCTAGCAGTTTAAAATTGAAGCTTGGTTTAATCGTTTTATGTTTGAGAACAAACATGGCTATAGGTGTTGCGATATTTAAACCTAGTAACCCTGCCAACAGTAGATTTTTCTCTGCTACACGAGAATGTGCGAGTGTTGAAGAACGCTTGTCCCACCAGAATAAAATGAAAATACAAAGGTTATTAAACACAAGTATTGCTATCGTGAAAATTACATGCCAAGGAAGCTGACTGACACATAAAGCCCCAAGCCATACCGCTATTCCCCAAAATAATGCCAATTGATGGTGTACCAGCCGAGTTATCGACATTATCGTGCTAACCTAAGCTGATTGATATGTATAAAAATTTCTGCGGCCGCTAAAGCGTCAGCCATCGCTCTATGGTGGTCTTTTAGGCTTACACCTAATGACTTTGATAATGGGGCAAGTGCGTATGAATGTAAACCAGGTATTAGTTGCCTCGCAAGTGTTACAGTGCAAAGCTTAGCGCGGTAGAAATCAACATTCGCGCGCAAAAACTCGTGTTTTACAAAACCATAATCAAAGTTAACATTGTGCGCGACAAAAATAGCACCCAAACAAAATTGATCTACCTTATCAATCACTTCAGCGAACCTCGGAGACTCAGTTACCATCGACTGTGTAATACCTGTTAACTCCGTAATTCTTTGAGGAATACGTCTCATCGGATTGATAAGTGACTGCCATTTGTCAACTATCTCGCCATTAATGACTTTAACTAATGCTATCTCTGTAATTCGATCAAAATCTTTATTTCCGCCAGTCGTCTCAACATCGACAACCACATAGGGTTGATCTGGCGTGATTTGCCATTTCACTGTTTTGATTGCTGTTGGTATGCCACAGTTTAATAACTTGGAGATATTCACCAGCTGGCTACGACTCAAACTGTCACCCGGAGCCTTAATTTCCTCAAACCGCATGCGTGATTGTTGATCGATCACCATTAAATCAGGGAAGCCAGAGCGCATCGAATTAAAGTTTTTACACATCATTTTAAGGACTTTTTTTAAGCTACTAACCGGTATATGTTTTAATAACAATTCAATTGGTTCGAGTAGCTTTTCATGCCAGTGAAACAAACGATTAGGTTCTGCGTAATGCTCACTCATTTGTTTGAGCAGCCACATCCGCCAGACTTGAGCGTCGCTCAGCTTAGCAAGCCGCTCATCGATCTCGGCTTCAAGCACTTCATAAAAACGGTTTTCTTTTAATATCGAGGGCGTTTTTGAAAATTCATTCGCCATTATACTCTTGGGGTGATGGTATAACTCCTGCCAAAACGTTAGTCCAAACAAAGAGAGCCACAACTTATTTTCCACATGATACGCATTTATCCCTTGACGTTTGTAATACGCGATAACTCCTGCTTCAGTTTGCCCTTTATATGCCTCTTCAATCGAAATCGGTGGCGGGCTCGATCTGAGCATGTCGGTTAAAATAGAGGTGCGCTTTTTATTAAACTTTCGCTCGTAGAAGTCCTCAGCAAATATCATCAACGTTTCATCATGTTGACCTTCAATGACCTTTTCCAATCTCTGTCGCGCAAGTTCTTCATTACCAGATTTATACAAAAACCGGATCAGAACTTCTTCTGCTTTGGGGTGTCCACTTACCTCTAATAGCTCAGCATAAATAGGGCTTTCTACACCAAGCTTTTGAGCCAGTAACAAAACATATTTAGAAAATTCAGCTTCTGCGTATGAGCCAATCACTTCTGGTACTTGGTGTGAAGCTATTCTTTGGCTTTGTTGGATTAACTCTTCTGGTGTCTTATCTTCCAATGTACGACGCTCAGCTGCATAATAAAAAGCACTCGTGGCTTCACTGCGATGTTCAAAATGAGCATGATACACCTGAGTATCCGTACGAGTCTGCATTACGCCTAGGTCTCGCATCGAAAAATGTCCCAAGCTATAACCTAACTTACCAAAGTATAAAAATAGAAAATAATCAACATCATGCAAAAATGAAAGAGTTAGGAAGGCTGCTAAACTTGATTGCTGAATAAGCTTCTGAGGTTCCGCAGCACATAGCAAATGGTCAATCCAAGTTGCTTTCTTAGCAGATTTTGCTGGCTGCCCTTCAAGCTGCATTACCTCGGCTAGCAGTATCAACTGCGGTTTTGTTTGGCACGACAGCAGCGTTTTTATTTCTTCTCTATCTGCAGGTCGAAGCAACCCCATCTTTCGTAGATTGATCGAAACAGTCTCAATGTCAGCTATTTCTTTATAGTTCAACTCACGAATATCGATAAAAGGAGTTTTGCGCGACATAAAGCGAACCAACAAGCATAATTCATTTTCTGGTAATCGCTGTAATTGTTGTAATAGCGAGTGCTGTTTATCGCTCAACAAAGATTGGCAAGTTGACTGTAAATAACCTAATAACTCATTAAAATGACTTAGGTAGTATTTGTTGGGAAGTTCTTTTCTCAAAAGGCGGTGAAAACTGTTTATATATACAGTAAAAGTAACATGAAACAGTAAGACTGCCAAGATTGTAATACCAATTTTCTTAATTAAGTGGTCTATTTTGAGGCGAGAAAACCTTGTCGATAACTCCGCTACCGCGTCCTGCTTTCGCTAAGGTACCTACATCCATATAGGCAAGGAAAAATTTTGCTATTTAATTGTTCTAAATAAGAAATTTTTAACACTGTTAGCGTCAGAGTTACTCCTTAAAATTGAGCAAGTATTAAGTCAAATTGGTATAAAGTGTGCCTCTGTTTTATGCTCCCCCCCCACTATCATCATTGGCCACACTCGCGTTACCATACAGCCAATATTGCAGCTTTGCACTGAGTGACTCCTCAGAGATTGGCTTACTAAGGTAGTCATTCATTCCAGAGTTTAGGCACTTTTCTCGGTCTCCCGACATTGCGTTCGCGGTCATCGCTATCACTTTAATGTCCCTGTAAATATCTCCCGCTTCTCCTTCACGGATCAACTCAGTTGCTCTGTAGCCATCCATTTCTGGCATTTGACAATCCATTAAAACTAACTCAAATTGACATTGCTTTTGGTGACTTTTCAAATGTTCAATAGCCAACAAGCCATTTTCCGCCACTGTGATATGCTCTATTCCGAGTTTTTTTAACATACTCAAAGCAACTACTTGATTAACTTTGTTATCTTCAACAAGGAGGAGCCGACATGGCGTTGGCCACTCGACCTTTAATTCTTGTCCTTGCCTCACAAGTTTTAGATAATGACTAGTAACCAGAGGTCTCGCGTTCGCCAAAGCTTCCCCATCTTCGGCGACTATCGTTAACGCATCAAATAAATCTTTTGTTGTGGCGGGTTTCGGAAAATAACCAGAATACCCCTGCCCAGCATAAAACTGACCATCACCTTTCGCACCCATTTGCGTCATCATAATAAGTTTTATGGCTTGGAAGCGCTTATCAGCCTTTAGTGCTGCACCTAACTGTTCACCAGACATTCCTCTTAGCGTCATATCAAGTAACGCTATATCAAAAGCATGCCTATCTTTTTGATATTCAGCTTCGCATAGTGATAATGCTTGTATTCCAGAGCTTGCCTTGTAAACATTCGCGCCCCAATGTTTTAGTTGAGATTCAAGTGCCTCTAGAGTCGACAAGTTATCATCTACTAGCAATATTTTAACGCCTTCTAGATTAACTAAAGGAGCCTCAAAGAGCGTATTATCGCTGGGAGTGAGTCTCACAAAAAAAACAAAACGGCTTCCAGGCTTGTATGTGCTATCAATTTCGATATCCCCGCCCATTAATTCACATAACTGTTTAACAATGGCCAACCCAAGCCCTGTTCCACCATATTTTCTAGTTGTAGATGCGTCCACCTGAGAGAACTTTGTAAAAAGTCTGTCTACTTTATCTGATGGGATCCCTATTCCGGTATCCTCCACCGCACAATGAAAAACAAGTTGTGATTCTATTTCTGAAAACCAAGCTCGAATTACAATTTCGCCTTTTTCAGTAAACTTAATGGCGTTGCTTACCAAATTAGTGATAATTTGTCTCAACCGGCTTGGATCTCCTTTTACCAAGGGCTTCTCTAAGGAGGTTGTGTCTAGAATTAACTCTAGTCCCTTCTTCTGTGCTTGTAAGGCTACGGACTCAACTAACTCTCCAAGCAGTGCTCTGACGTCAAAGTCTAACCACTCAAGATCTAGCTTCCCAGCTTCAATTTTAGAAAAATCTAAAATATCATTGATAAGATTTAACAACGACTTAGCACTACCCATAGCTAAGCCAACTTTGTGTAATTGCGCATCGGTTAAGGCTTCATCCTCCAAAAGGCTGAGCATACCGATCACCCCATTCATTGGCGTTCTGATCTCGTGGCTCATCGACGCTAAGAATTCGCTCTTGGCTTGTGCTGCTTGTTCCGCTTGCAGCTTCGCTTGCTCTAGCTCTTTCTTTGCTGCAACCGCTGCGGAAATATTTTGTTGAATACCTACGAACGCGGTTAATTGCTTTTGGTCATTAAATACCGGTGAAATCTGAAGACTATTCCAAAACTGCTRACCCGATTTAGTGTAGTTAATCAAATCTACTTTTATAAGTTCTCGTTTTTGGATAGCGTTCCTTATCTTTCTAACCGCATCTTGTTGCGTATTTTTACCTTGAAGAAAGCGACAGTTTTCCCCCAACACCTCGTCACCATATCCCGTGATCTGTTTAAATGTTTCGTTGATAAACACGATGGGTAATTCAGACTTGCTGGCATCTGCTATCGTTATCCCAACGTTTGCACACTCAATTGCTTGTGCTAGTAAATCATTCTGCTCTTTTGCTTTTTTTAGTGCCTCTTGATGAAGCTTTTGTTGGGTAATGTCAGAAAGAGATCCAACAATGCGTTTTGCATGCCCATTTTTTAACGCTGCGGCTCCTTTGAGCCAATAGTAACGATAGTTATTTTGTCTCGTTTTGATGCGGCACTCTACGCCAAAAGGCTCCTCTTCTGTCATGTGATATTTAATCGAATTCTCAAGGTTAACTAGGTCTTCTGGATGTACGCGGTCAAACAAGCTTGAGATGTGTGCTCGGAATAACCCTTGCGTATCCACCGAAAACCCCAGCAAAGATTTAAATCTATCTGAGTAAAATACAAGTTCACGTTCTAAGTCCCAATCCCAAAGTCCATCATCACTTCCTATAATCGCGAGCTTAAACCTTTCTTCACTTCGTTGTAGTGTTTGTTTTGATTCTTCGAGTTTTTTAAATGGATTGAGTAGCAACTGCTTACCAAAAATAAATAGCAAAGCGAATGCCAAAAGCAGGCCAAACGCAATAGCGCCTATAAGATCCCAGACAAACCCTTTCACTTCGTTTGTGACAAGTTGCTTGCTTAACCTATAATCAAGCTGAAGCCCCGTACTTCCGATTGCCAGAGTACGAATACTAAAAAAATCATCGAGATTTTTTACATCAGAAAAGTCAACCCAACGACCTTGCAATGAAATGCTATGAAACTCATTATCCATTGACACTGATAACAAGGTTTCAAGACTTGTTGAAAACTCTCCAATCAGCGCCCCTTCAGCAAATCCGTTGTAGTAGATGGGCACAGCAATAGTAAAGTAGTGTTGATTTTGGACGGCGGTCAAATCAATTGCGCTTCCGATATCTGCGTTGATGATTTTTTCGAGCCATTGAGGTTGTTGATCTAGCACCTCATGATAATTAAAATTGGCGTATACAACTTCTCCCAATACATTAATCACCATTAATTTTTCTTCTTTACCAATAATTTGGAAATTACGTAAAAAGTCTTGCAGCTTAGCTCCGGATAATCCAGTGCCCATTGCGCCGTTAACGATAATTGGATTTGACGACAGATCTGTTAATACCTGCTTTCGACTCTCTAGATATTGCGTAAGATTATTTACCGCCAAGTGAGCTTGTGTTTCATTAGTCTCTCGAACAAGGTCYTCGACTATTACGTTTGCCCGTAAGCTCATGAATGACGCACTTAGCAAGAGTGACACCAGTACAGTCAGACTCAAAAAAGCATAGAATGCTCGGTTGCTCGTTAAAGCAAATTTACTACTATTCAATGCAGCTCCAGATCGCTTAGGAGCAATTTGATACTACCATCGCTCTGATATTGGCCCATGCAAAGATCATTTTCCGTCAGCGCTTCGTGTGCCGAATCGTTTTGTTCACTCCAACGAGTAAATGGTTGCCGATAAGATTTAACCAAACCTTGTACAGGTATATCTAGACTTTCAAATGCCCGTTTCAGCTGCTTGCGGTTATCAGCCATAGAATCCGTTAGGGTGACTTGCTTAGCAGCTGCTATCAATAGTTTGCCAAGATCATAGCCATGAGCAAAGCCAGGCGTTGCTTTTACATATCCATCTTGAGCAAAGGCTTTTGGAAAAAGAGCGCTTGCACGATTAAATACCTGCTTAGCATAAGTTGTGAGAGGTTTGTTTTCAAAAGAAAAACAGCTTTGTAATACCGCTAGAGATACATCAGAGGCAAGCAACTCTCCCGCGATATCAAAAAAGCTCCCCGCGGTGATCCCCCAATGACTTACGATAGGCAGCCTTAATGCTTTATCGATACTGGCCATCGCTTTAACAAACTCGCCCCCCTCTATCGCATTACCTACAAAAATTACACATTGCGGATCACTTTCAATAATATTTCTGATGATGATGCGCGCTTCATTTTCTTTGGTTGACCAATTAAACCATGAAACAGGCAACGCATTGTTAGGCTTGCGTCTTTTAAACTCTTCCAGAAGCGTATCGTAATTGGAGCGACCCCAAGCGGTGTCTTCTAGCAACAAATGCGGGGCTGTACAATTGTTATCCTTGGCATAGTTAATCAGAACTTTTCCTGCTTTTGTGTCATCGACTGACAACCTGAAAACCCAATTTTGTTCACTGGGATAGCGTGTAATAGGCCCTCCCGCAGCCCAGGGAACCAATAATAGTACTTCGTTTTGGTTAATGAAGTCTCTGAATTTAATATAAGGAGGAGAATGCACTCCCCCCAGCATAAGCAATGCCTGTTTATCTTTTAAAAACTGCTTAAAATGCAAAAGACTTCTGTTGCTATTTCCTCGATGATCTTTCTCGAACAGCTCGATGCGATAGCCCTGAATTTGATAATCAACGGCATCAAGCGCGGTTAAAAAGCCCATCCTTATCGCTTGTGCTGACTCACTGAGGTTAGAGTAATCAGCATCATGATAAATGCGCAGCACTTTTTCACCATTAGCAGCAATACACATTGAGCTTACAAAGTAAAAAAACAGGATTAATATCTTCATCAAAGCGCTTCTTACCTAATACATATTTAAATCTTAGTTCAAATCATTCTGATTGCTTATTTTTATTATAATCATAGTGATAAAATATACTCTCACATAATGACTATTGACGTGCTGTACAGCAGCGGAGTCGTGATATGGTAATTTTGTGAGTAACCTGAGTTGAACAATAGAGGGGAGCTCACTCTTTGCGTTGAAAGTCATAATTAGATCATCTTCTTATCAAGCCCAATTCAACGCAGTAAACGCTAAAAAACTACGATTAGCCTTAGCTCCAAGGCAGAAAACCGCATCAAATTTTTGATGCGGTGGCTGGGATCATTCAGAACTTTTAGATAACTGGCTCTGAATGTAATTGGGTAAGCCGATAAGTTTTATCAAATTAATGTGCTGTTCAAGCCAATATATATGATCCATTTCGGTGTCATCTAAGAGACTTTCTAGCATTACTCTAGTAACATAATCTTGCTCTTGCTCACATACCGCGATAACTTTTTTGAGATGTTCTTTGACCAAAACCTCAGCGGCGAGGTCATTCTCTAACATCTCTTTGACGTCACTTCCAATATGAATAGGAGCTCGAGATGCAGTATCTGGCGTCCCTTCAAGAAATAAAATTCTTTCAGTAATACGCTTTGCGTGATCCAACTCTTCCTCGTATTCATGAGCTAACTTTTGGTGTAACTTATCCAGTCCCCAATCCTCATACATTTTTGAATGGGCAAGATACTGATCCATCGAAGAAAGCTCTAATGTTAGCTGCTTGTTTAGCAAGTCAATGATAGTTAAATTACCTTGCATAACTTACCCCTCAATCTGCGACTGCAGATAGTTTTCGATGCCAGTATTTTTAATTAAGAAATGTTGTGTCTCGAGCCAATCAACATAGTCCTCTTCATATTCAAGAATTGCCTCAAGTAGCTCCCTACTAACATAATCTTGCTCATTTTCACAAAGCGCGATGGCTTCACGCAGCACTGGCAACTGGTCAAGTTCAAAAGCCAAATCGCAAGCCATCATTTCTTCGCAATGTTCACCGATCCGAAGCTTTTCTAGGTGCTGTAAATTTGGTAACCCTTCAAGGAACAAAATGCGTTCGATCAAATCATCCGCTTGCTTCATATCTTTGATAGACTTTTTATATGCTTTTTCATTGAGCTCTTCTAAGCCCCAGTTTTTGTACATTCTTGCATGTAAAAAAAACTGGTTAATCGACGTTAATTCTAGCGTCAGCACTTGATTTAGCGCTGTTAAAACTTGTTTGTTACCCTGCATAGGGCCCCCTAAAATGTCAGTTGACGCTTTATAACACTAGTTCAATATTTGTTCTTGGCAAGATTAAATAAAAATAACAATTTTCTTAATATACTCTTTTAAAATAAACAACTTATAAGAGTATTAATAACAATTTTCATTAAGCTTAGAGTTCCGTCCGAATAGTTAGAAATAATCAGCAGATGGTCAACCAAACTGCTTTTTCAAATCAACCCCAAGACGTTTTGCAAGTCTCACTAAATTCGCTCTATCAAGCTCCAGTTGACGGGCTGCCGCTGACCAGTTCATCTGATTCTGTTCCATCGCGTCAATAATGAGCTGCTTTTGCAACCCCTCGACAGCAGATTTCATGCTGACTTGGTGTTGTGAACGAGGAGTACCCGATATCAGTGATGCAGGCATTTCGGAGGTTGACTTAATAGGTATATCAATTTGCTGGATCTCTATGATGTCTGCCTGCCACTGTTGATGCTTGGCTTTGAGTGCCGCGCGACTAATACAATGCTCTAGCTCCCTGACATTTCCCGGCCAATCATGTTGCAACAGTTTAGTTAGCGTTAATTTGTCCATGACAACTTGTTTTACATTTAACGTCGTTCGTAACTGTTCAAGGAAAAAGCCTACCAAAAGCGGTATATCGTCTAGCCGCTCTGTCAATGTTGGCACATGTAAAGGATAAACACAGAGTCGATGGTATAAATCAGCCCTAAACTTGCCTTGCTTAATTTCGTGTTGTAAATCTCGATTAGTCGCGGCTACTACCCTTACATTTACCACGCGGATCTCGTCAGCACCAACTGCTTGAACTTCACCACTTTGTAAAGCTCGCAGTAGCTTGCTCTGGAGTAACAGGCTTAACTCACCCACTTCATCTAAAAACAAAGTACCGCCATCTGCCATCAAAAACTTACCTAAACGGTCTTTATCTGCTCCTGTAAATGCGCCTTTGACATGACCAAAAAGTTCACTTTCGGCAATCGTATCAGGTAACGCCGCGCAGTTAATTTGAACAAAGGGCTTATCCGCCCTTGCAGAAAGCTGATGTACGTGTTTTGCGACTAGCTCTTTTCCTGTGCCCGTATCACCTTGTATTAATACATTGAAGTCCGAGCTCGCCACCAGCTCTACTTCTGCTTTCAGTGTCTGCATGCTCACACTTTCACCCACCAACGCGTGTTTTTTTTCCATCTTTGGAGGTTGAATAGCCTTGTGCGCACGGGCTTGATTGTAAAATGTAATCGACTCTTGCACTCGTTGAGTTTGATATAACACTATATTGCTCAGCATATTCAAATAGGTATCTGAATATGATTGGAAGCTCTCTGGTCTGAGACTGTCGAACGTCACTACCAATATATTATTGGGTAACATCAACTTAAACCCCATGCAAGCATGTACGGGTAGCCTATTCTCTTGCGCCAATAGTAAGCCATCATAAGGATCTGGGTGAGTGCTATCATGAGCAAAGCTGACTATGCCGTCTGCCGCAACGATCGCGTTGAGGCGCGGCTGCTGCTTTAGTAAAAAGCGCCTCCCTATAGCATCTTCACTCAAGCCATTACTGGCTAGAATAGTCAGCGCTTGTTTATCGCCGGATAAAACCGCTATGGCGTCTGCGGTGACACATTGATTCAATGAAAAGATCAGCGTTTTTGAATATTGCTTGAGTGCAGCACTATCCTGACCAACTACGTGCTTCGATAAAGCCATACTCAGCTCAAGCAATTTTGAGAGTTCTAAAGCATTCATGTCAAAATGACTCTAATGGTTTTTATTAACACAGAGCAATAGTGGGTCAAAATGACTCAAATGACAACAATAAAAACATAAGACTTTGAATAATAATGGTTTTAAAAGTTGGCCTAATACATGCTGTAGCCACTCATACTTATCTTGTTAAATGAGTGCACCACATGAGCCATCTTTTAAAGTACAGCAATATTGTCATCTTGATATCATTTATTGCGTTTTTGCTATCGCTGCAAATTAGTTACATCAATGCCGAACACTTTAGTCTGAACTCGCAAATTACTGCACATATTAGTACGATTATTTTCGCAGCCATTATTAAAGTTGCCTATGTTGTACGCTGTGCTTGCCTTTATCACTTGGGTATGGAGGTAAGATAAATGCCACTGCTCCAGCCACAAGACCCAACAGCTATACAATTCAGATGGCATAAGTTAACAACTTGGCCATTACTCATGCTTGGCTTCAGACCCTTGTTTATGCTCGCTGGTCTAAGCGCCGTTTTGAGTATTTCAGTCTGGATATTCATATTGAACGGTCAACTAGAGTGGCACCATAAATATCCAGCCATTTACTGGCACGCTCATGAGATGTTGTTTGGCTTTGCAGGCGCTGTCGTTGCGGGTTTTTTATTAACGGCCGCTCAAAACTGGACACAAAAAGCCACACTCAATGGCGCAGCCTTACTGTCTCTCTGTGGCATTTGGCTCGCTGCAAGATTGAGTTTTTTTATTCCACAAAGCTCCGCTACCCTTACGCTATTATTGCAAGCTACATTTTGGCTGCTGTTACTGGTTAACTTAAGCTCAGTTATTATCACAGCAAGGTCAAAAAACAATCGAGTTTTTATATTTTCTGTCGGTGTGATTGGATGCTGCAATATCGCATTTTTAACCGCACTTAATAATGGTGATTTCTTACAAGTAGGCCTACTTAGTCAATCTTCTTTGATAGCATACATGTTGTTAATTGGTGTTGTTAGCGGCCGTGTGATCCCATTTTTTATTGCCAGAGGTCTACAGAAAGATCAAAAACCCGCTATCCGAACGGTAGACCGTGCCATTTTTTATCTGGCGATACTGTGCGTATGTATCTCACCGCTACAATCATCATTTCTTCATGCGCATTATTTGAATAGCTGCCTTTTGATATTAGGTTGTTTACACCTTGTCAGAGCTGTGTACTGGTTTGATATACGACTGGTCAAAGTTCCCTTGCTCTGGTCGCTCTACGTGTCTTACTTTGCAATCGCTGCTGGGCTGTTGCTATGTGCCTATAATCGCATCTACCATTTAGCATTCTGGCGTGACCACTTACATCTTGTCGCTATCAGCGGGATGAGCTTAATGATTTTAAGCATGATGGCTAGAGTTACCCTCGGACATACCGGTAGATCTTTAACTACTCATCTCAGCACAACGATTGCGTTTACCTGCATTGTAGCAGCAGGTATAAGCCGCGCGTTTCTCATTCACTTTACAAGCCCCCACAACGCTTGGCTGATCAGTGCATTAATGTGGGTGTTTGGTTTTTTTCTTTTTCTTATCACCTTTAGCCCAATGCTGTTAAAACAACGCCTCGATGGGCGACAGGGTTAATACTTCACCTGAGGTTTGGGTAAGGCATTCATTATTCAAACCTCAGGCTACTCACATTACATTGGAGACAAAACAATCATGCTTACAAATGAAACGATTAGATTGGTGAAGCAAAGCGCGCCGTTACTCGCAAAAGTTGGCCCAGAAATCACAGCGAAGTTTTACCACAACATGTTCACTGAGCACCCCGAACTGAGAGGCGTATTCAATCAATCTCATCAAACCTCAGGTAGCCAACCATTAGCTTTATTTTCAGCGCTGGCCGCTTACGCTACTTATATTGATCAGCCTGGCGTACTTAATGATGCAATTTTACGGATCAACCATAAGCATGTCAGTCTAGGAATATCGCCAGCGCAATACAACATCGTTGGTCATCATTTAATAAATACGCTTAAAACAGAATTAAAAGAACAATTTACCCATGAGGTAGAACAGGCCTGGATCTCTGCATACCAATTTTTAGCCGATCTATTTATTACCGCTGAACATGGGCTTTACCAACATGCCCTTCAGCAGGTAGGCGGTTGGCAGGGGACACGAGATTTTTATATTGATGAAGTTGTCAATCACACGCCAAACATTAAAAGCTTTTATTTAAGCCCATGTGATGGCAAAGCCATACCTAAATTTAAAGCAGGACAGTTTGTTTCAGTATTTGTGCCAGCAAGCGCTCAAACACCTTCACAAATACGTCAATACTCTCTGTCAGCGGCACCTAACAGCAAACATTTTAGAATTTCGGTAAAATCAGATGGTCTCGTTTCCCAATATTTACATACTTTGAAAGCAGGAGATACGGTAAAACTAACGCCACCAGCCGGAGATTTTACTGCTAAAGAGACAAACCGTCCAAAGATCTATATTAGTGCTGGTGTGGGAATTACACCGATGCTTAGTATGCTAGCAGTCCATAGTCAAACGATGCCCGACATTGAGGCATACTTTTTACATGCCAACAAAACGTTCGAAGATTTAGGATTTCTTGGTGAAATTAACGAGCTAGGTAAAGGAATTAAACAATTTTCTGTAACTAATTGGTTGGAGTCAAAAGAGCATAACGCATTACCTGGGTTTATGGATATCAGTGCAGTCGCAGCATCGTTACCCTGTGCACATGGAGAGTTTTACTTGTGTGGGCCACTTTCCTTTATGGCAGCAATTAAGGCTCAATTGTTAAGAGCAGGCGTAAGCCCTTCACGTATTTATTATGAAGTCTTTGGCCCACATGAAAACTTGCCCAGTTCATAGCACAGACACCCACTTATCTTAACGCTCAATTAATTTAACCTGAGCTTCGGATAATTTAGGCATAAAAAGCACCGTGATTGGTGCTTTTTGTTTTGCTCTTATCAAAAAATCGGTAAACTTTCGCCAAGGTGAAGTTAAAAAGGATAGACGCGTGAGCTCAATTTCAAATATTTTAGTCGTATGTATGGGAAACATCTGCCGCTCTCCAACTATGGAGGCCGTACTAAGACATCAACTAGCACAAACAGACTGTAGCATTGAGATTGGATCCGCAGGCACCATTGGTTATCACCAAGGGAGCTTGCCTGATCCCCGCAGCGTCATTGCTGGCGAGGCTCGAGGATATGACTTCTCAGGGATTTCAGCACAACAAGTAAAGCCCAGTGATTTTGAAGACTACGATTTAATACTATGTGCAGATAAGTCAAATCGTCGAGATTTACTCGCACTTTGCCCAAGTGGCTTAGAAGACAAAATAATGCTTTTTCTTGAATTTGGTGACCTCAATGAGCATGAGATACCCGATCCTTACTATGGAGGTACTCATGGTTTTGAGCTAGTACTTGATTTAATAGAAGCTGCGAGTAAAAACATCATTAACAAAATTTGTTTGTCGACAAGGTAAAATTAACTTGCTGGATTGCAGCACCACAACAAGGTAAAAAGGCGTCTTTGCGAATATAAGGACGCGGCTTTTGTTAGATTTAGACTTAACATTCCCATTCGAGAAAATAGCACAAGACTTACAATCAACTGGGATCAGCATATTACCCAACTTTATCGGCTCAGAGATTTTATCCAAATTAGAAATAAGGATCGCTGAACTGACGAGCTCAGATTTTAAGCAGGCAGGTATTGGCCGCCTTACCGAGCGTGAACAAAACCAGAAAATTCGCAGAGACAAAATACATTGGCTCGATGCTAACAACGAGCTAGAAGCTGCTTGGTTAGACAATATGGCAGAGCTGAAAACATACCTAAATAGACGCCTATTTATGGGGCTTTTTAGCTATGAAAGCCACTTTGCTGTCTACCCTCCGGGTGCTTTTTATAAAAAACATGTGGATGCTTTTAAAGGTAAAGCAAACCGAGTTTTGACGACGGTACTTTATTTAAACCAGTCTTGGTCAGCTAAAGATGGCGGCGAATTAGTGGTGTATAACCCTAACAACCACGAGCAAATTTTGACAACGGTAACGCCCAGTTACGGCACGTTGGTCACATTTCTAAGTGACGAATTTCCTCACGAGGTGCTCGTGGCCAACAAAAAGCGTTACTCAGTCGCGGGGTGGTTTAGAGTGAATACCAGCATTAACCATGCGATTGATCCCCCAAGGTAGCTATGTATGCTAACGAAAGCACAACTATTTACCGTCAGACGTATTTCTGTTCAAAGCTGGCTGAACTAAAGGGATGGTAATTGTAACATCAGTGCCTTTGCCTACCTGAGATTGAATGTGTAGCTGCCCACCATGAGACTTAATAATACTTGAGGCAACCGTGAGTCCTAGACCAACATGCTTGTCAGATAATTTAGTGGTGTAGAAGGGATCAAATACTCTATGGATCAGCTCAGTATCTATTCCTTCTCCAGTGTCAGACACTGTAAATTGGATATGCTCATCAATAAGTTTGACTTTTACTTTGATGGTTTGACTTAGCCTGCTAGAGCTCTCTAAGGCATTTCTAATGATACAGTATAAGCTGTGTTCTAACAGCGCAGGAGCACAAAAGAGCTCAAATCCGTCTCCTTTATCAAACTCAATCAATTGTAAACTTACGCCATCGAGTTCTAAATTAATCACTACAGGGTCTAAAATCTGCGTATAAAAGTCAACTAATTGAAATTGAGTCTGATTGCTCTCGAAAAAAATGCTCAACTCTTTAACAATTAACTGGATCCTATCTAACCCTGAATGCATATCAGCTATTACATCGTCACTTTCACTTAGTGTCCAGTTAAGTTGGTACTCTGTCTCTATATTATTGAGAACTTCATTACAAAGCTGAGATTGAGAAGCGACCGTCTGCCAAGCTTTATAAAGTTTAACTAACGTGCTTTGTACAAACTCTAAATTACTTTTGAGGTAAGCTAATGGATTATTAATTTCGTGGGCAACGCCAGCAGCCAATTGACCAACTGACGCTAGCTTTTCAGATTGAACGAGTGCTTGTTGCTGCTTGGCTATCCGATCATATGCTTGTCGTAATGCTTTATTAGAGGCTTCTATTTCATGTGTTCGCTGTTTTACCTTGTCTTCTAAGCCCTCATTTAATGCCGTTAACTCTTCGGTAAGTAACGCTAAACGTTGAAGATCTTGGTAGGATCGCAGTGAGCTGGTTAATGTCGTAAACAGTCTGGATTTAGTAAGATCAGTTTTATTTTTATAATCATTAATATCATAGCGTAACATTAGCTCATGCTCAGGTATGGCAGCGGGCTGACCAGTTCTGAGTACGATACGTACTTGATGATAACCTAGTACTTCTCGGATATATTGCACACACTCCAAGCCCGCTTCTTCACTTTCCATTATCACGTCAAGTAGAACAAGTGCGACATCTGTTCTTGAGTTAAGTATGTTTATCGCTTCTTTTTTACTGTAGGCGTGAACGAGCTCAAGTGGTTGTTGTTCGAAGCGGTATGAAGACAGTACAAGTTGAGTGACTTGATGCACTTCTGGCTCATCATCCACGATCAAAACAACCCAAGGTTTTACTAGGTTTGCAGATATAGGTTTAGCCGGTTCCGACTGGCTTAAAAATGATAACGCCCGCTGCTTGTCCATCGTGCTCATACTCTTTCGTTTTTTTAAAGCATGGTACAAGCTACGTGTTTTTCCAAATCATACGGATAAAACAGAAATTGTTTTGTGCGGTTTATCTAACCCAAAAAGCCTCTTGAGGATGCTGTTATTATCTCCTCAAGAGGCTCAATCACGAGAAATTTAGCGGTCAGTCTTGATGATTAGTTACTGCTTAATGCCTCTTTATAATGTTTACGACAAAGCGACACATACCTATCATTGCCACCGATAACGACTTGATCGCCATCCGCAATCGCTTTTCCATGTTCATCCGTTCGTAATACACGGTTCGCTTTGCGACCACAATGACAGATAGTTTTGAGTTCAATTAACTTGTCAGCCCAAGCGAGTAAGTATTGAGAGCCCTCAAAAAGCTCCCCGCGAAAGTCGGTCCTAAGTCCATAACACAGCACAGGGATACGCAACTCGTCAACGATATCTGTAAGCTCAGCCACCTGAGATTTAGTCAAAAACTGACATTCATCTACCAAAACACAGTCAATTTTATTATTACCATGGGCATCACTGAGGAGTGCTTTAACATCGGTATGGTTTTCAAAAACATGTGCCTCGGCCTCTAAACCAATACGAGAAGCAACCTTGCCGACTCCTGCGCGGTTATCTATGGCCGCCGTGATAATAAAAGGGCGCATGCCCCGCTCTCTATAATTAAATGCCGATTGTAGTAAAGTCGTTGATTTACCAGCATTCATTGCCGAGTAATAAAAATAAAGCTGAGCCATAATGGTTATTTGTAGATAAAAATTCGTGGTAGTTTACTGACTAAGCGGACAAAGGTCTATTGCTTATCTGAGTCTTCAGACTGGGCATCCAAGTACAGCTGGTACATTTTATCTAGATCAATCCGCTGACTTTCACGCCACAACAGCCAGCTGGCGTCTGGATATAGCTGATAGAATTGTTTAGAAAAAGCCATAAAGCCAAAGGTGGTCTCTAGTGGCGGGAACACTGGCTTAAGACGATTAAATGGAGGTGAAAGCGTAATCGGCATATTACCGATCTGGCACAACCCTATTGTCGCATCTAGTAGATCATTTTCAACTAACGTAATTGCATTTTCTAAGGAATCGGTTTCGAATACTGAAAAATTGGCTGGCATACTCTCTTTAATTGCGTATCCTCTTGGCACAGCAAGTTCAACCGCGTCTTGGAGTGTAATTTTGGTGTCGTTAGCGATACTTTGTAATAAACACACACCAATCTTATTTATAGCGTAGCGGTTGTCAATTTTACCATCTGCTCGCTTGGGATATGCCATGTGTTTATCTCTTGATTGACGATAGCTCGCTACCACTGCATCTACCTTGCCCTGCTCTAACTCGTGTAAGCAACGGCTCCAAGGTTTTCTCACATAATTAATGCGAATGGTCGATAGCTGAGCGTCTAGTTGCTTTACAATCTCTATCGTCACCCCCGGATTTTCAGCAGGTACTACTTGCCCTGCTCCATGTATAAACGGTGGTGCATGTTTATCCTCGTAACAAAAACGTACCTCTGTAGCTGCAATCAGAGGCATACTAGCAAAAAAACAGAGGACTAAAAAAAATCTCAACCGTATCTCCAAGTGTACTTTGCAAACGAATTATACGCCTTGTTTAACAGTATATGCTATTTTTCGCAGATAACCCCTTCATGTTGTAAAAGCCAACGTTTAGCCTCAATTCCACCTGCATACCCTGTCAGTTTGCCATTTGCGCCAATAATGCGATGACAGGGTACAATAATACTTATGGGATTTTTACCATTTGCAGCACCAACCGCCCTTACCGCGTTGGGGTTAGCTAATTGCTTGGCTATCCAACCATAGGAGTAAGTCGTGCCAAAGGGAACTTTCGCCAATACATGCCAAACCTGCTTTTGAAAGTCTGTACCTGCTACATCCAAAGACACATCAAACTGCTTACGCTTGCCTGCAAAGTACTCGCGTAATTGGCACTTCGCCATGGTTGAATGTTGATTCTCCCCGTACTCGTATCGCGTTTTTGGGAAGAAACCGACATAACTTAACCCCTTATCGGATGCTTGAATTATCCACTCGCCAACAGGTGACGCCAATGTAGTTTCTATCATAATAGTTGCCAAAGTTGAAAAGTTAAATAAGAACGAAACGGCGCACATTTGTCGACATTTATTGCTTGCTGCGACTTTTCTAGGGCTTTTTTTACCCCTAAGTCGCCGCCTAAATAAATATCAGGGTGACTCAATCCTCGCATTTTTGCATAATTCACAGTCCACGGACCAATCCCTTTTATATTTTGCCAACTATCAATGTCAACTTGTGGTTGTTCAACATATTGCTGCGCAAACGCGCGAACAGCAGCTTTACGACTTGCTGGCATATTAAAAAATACTAATTCGCTATCAAACACCGCCTGCGCTGATGGAAAATATTGCATGCCATCTTCGGTCTTCTCCCCAAGTTCACTCACCAGTAAGGTCAATAGGTTCTTTGCTGCCTGAACACTGATTTGTTGACCCAAAATGGCTCTGATCCCTGCTTCAAATTCGTCCCAAATTCCAGGCAATCTTAGCCCTTCTTGTAAACGTAAATCAGGCGCTGCTTTGCGAAGATGTGATTCGATAAAGTGTGTATCTGCATCTAAGTCTAGCACTCGCCTGATCTGTGCAATCATCGGCACTAATAATGATAAATCAGACAAGGTAACATCAACTTTAAAACGATGTTTGTGTGGTTCTATGGTTGCGCAAAAACGCCCTGTTATCCCCTGAACAGTGACAGTGCGACCATAACTTTGTTCATTCAACCATTCTAGATTTGAGACAATTCGTTTAGCCAAAAATTGCTGCATGCTTTGCCAATTATATGGAGGGCGGTAAGATAAATAAATTGAGATCAAAGCATCGCGGTTTGTTCCCTTTCTAAACCGGCTTGGTGATAACTGATATAACTTCTGAAACGCATCGTTAAATCGCCTCAATGACTTAAACCCTGCGGCAAAAGCAACTTGCGTTACAGGAAGGTCGGTTTGTTGCAACAGCTGTTTAGCCAAGTCACACTGCTTGTACAACGCATATTGTTTAGGGCTGGTACCGAAATAATGACTAAATATCTTATTGAGGTATCTGACGGATATACCTAGTCGCTCTGCTAAACATGAGGTTGAGCTGCGCAACAAAGCTCCCTCATCTATTAGCTTTTTAGCTCTGACAGCTGTCGTTTCTGTTCCAAGCCACGCATAACTTCCAGGCGCACTATCGGGGCGGCACCGAATACAAGGCCTAAAACCTGCTTGAGCAGCATTATGGGCAAACTGAAAGTATTCCACATTACTTTCTTTGGCAGCAGGTGCTGGACAAATTGGCCGACAATAAATACCGGTGCTTTTAACAGCAACAAAAAATAAGCCATCAAACCTAGCATCGCGGCTATTTCTGGCTTCAGAACAAACCTCTGGTGTATACATGACCGTAGCTCATACATCGTTTTGTATCAGTCTACTGGCTATGGAAGTCGCAAACTAGCCATTTTTGGCACTCAATCACATAAGTTATGATATTAATAAGTACAAAAGCAGGGGTTAGCATTGAGTTACGACCAGTACTAACTCCTGCGCTAAAAATGCAGCTCTATTTTTTAAAGTTAGGCCAGTTTACCGACGGCTTCGTTATATCTTCTTTCTACTTCTGACCAGTTTATAACATGATAAAAAGCGGCGATATATTCTGGGCGGCGGTTTTGATATTTAAGATAATAAGCGTGCTCCCACACGTCTAAGCCAAGGATAGGTGTTTGTTGAGCCATAAACGGACTGTCTTGATTAAGGCTACTTGTTATCAATAACTTGCCATCTTCATCAACCACTAACCATGCCCACCCACTACCAAAGCGGCTCACCGCGGCGTTGGTAAACTCTGTTTTAAATTGCTCATATCCACCGAGTTCCTGCTCTATCGCTTGTTTCAGCGCACCATCACCTAACGGGAGAAAATTAGGCGTCATTATTTGCCAAAATAAGCTGTGATTATCATGACCTCCAACGTGTTCTTGTACTGCTTTTTGCAAATTTTCTGGGAGGGCTTTTATGTTTCGCAGCAGACTTTCAGTGCTGTCATCAGCAAATTTTGTACCCTCGAGTGCCGCATTCGCTTTATTTATATATGTTTGATGATGCAAAGTATGATGGATCTCCATTGTCTTTGCGTCGATATGTGGTTCTAACGCGTCATAAGCATAAGGTAAATTAGGTAATGTAAAAGCCATTCGACCTCCAAGTTTTAGTGTAAAGCGCGCCCTCGTATATGCGTATTCAGCATCGCTTCGTTAATATGATGAATGAGCTCAGGTAGGTGTGGGTAACGTTTGGCAAAATGTATGAGTTCTTGACGCGTTTTATGCAAATGGTGAAGGGCAATAGCCGCGACTTCACTCTCCAACTGACTAAAAACTTCGTGCACTTTAAAATGAACAGAAGTGAGCTGTGCACAGGCACGATTAGGTTGTTCAAGCGCAATGAATGTGTCTGCAAGATTATGCGCCGATACCACTACTGCTGGCAAACTGTGCTCAATGGCACCAATCACGATATTATCTTTTTGGTACAATAAGAACTCGTCCAAAATCCGAGTAGCCAGTACCAATGCGGACTGATATTCATCGCGGGCACGCAAGAATGTTTGTGCTTTATATGCTTGATTACCCGACATTATTTTAGCTTGCCAAGGAGACAGCACAGCAGAAAACTCGCAAGTATCAGAGATTGTGTAGTTCGCATCGCCAACCATAGAACCTTTCATATTTAACCCTTATTTAACCTTAAGCTTTACCAGAAGCTAACCCGAGCTTAGACACACTATATGATCACAATAACACTAATGCAAACCATTTTTATTTACGTTAGCACAACTCAGAAAGTGAGAATAATTCCCGGGTAAGCTCCGCCGTATAGTGGTGTAGTGCTAACTTTTGAGTAAGACCATCGTTAAGATCTGGTGAGGTTTTTTGATAACATGGTCATCAATGACACTCTTTGAATGCGGGTGAGAACCACCCGCTTCATTTATTTATGATTGCTCCGTTTGGAGAATAGAGGATAGAACGCAGGCAATACAAACAGCGTCAGTAAAGTTGACGTGAATAATCCACCAACAATAACACTAGCAAGTGGCCTTTGAATTTCCGCCCCAACACCGGACGAAAACAACATTGGTATAAGCCCTAAAGCTGAGGTAATAGCGGTCATCAGTACGGGTCGTAAGCGAGAAGTAGCACCTTCAAATACACTATGATGTATAGCTTCACCTCTGGCGATACGTGCATTGATACTATCAACCATCACCACTCCATTGAGCACCGCAACACCGAATAAAGTAATAAACCCGACCGAACTTGGCACCGATAGGTACTGACCTGAAAGGTATAACGAAAATACCCCGCCAATCACCGCGAGGGGCACATTGACTAAAATGAGCAGAGCCTGTGCAATTGAGCCAAATGCTAAATAAAGTAGCAATGTGATCAATAATAAAGACATAGGGATAACCAAAGCCAGCCGTTGCTGAGCACGTTGCTGGTTTTCGAACTGGCCACCAATTTCAATCCCATAACCGCTAGGTAAATCAACTTTACTATCAATAGCTTTGCGAATATCGTTTACAACGCTCCCCATATCTCGACCTTGCACATTGGCTTGTATGACCACTCTACGCTGAACATCATCCCGCCTCACTTGGGGTGAACCAGATTGATACTCAACATGCGCCACATCAGACAGCCGGATCCAAGCGCCGGAACTTGATTGTATACGTATCTGTTCAATCGCCTCTTTAGTTTGGCGGTACTCAGGTGCTAAACGCACATATATGTCATAGCGCTCATTGCCATTGATAACTTGCCCAGCCTGCTTCCCCCCGATCCCATCTTGTACCAAGGTCATTACATCACTCACAGCCAGTCCATAGCGGGACAGAACTTGGCGCTTAGGTGTAACAACTAGCTGCGCTTCCCCTGTAACCTGTTCCAATTGTACGCTCTGTGTGCCTTCAACTTGTGACACTACGGCTTCTATTTCTTGGCCCTTTGTTGCTAATACTGCCAACTCTGGGCCAAACAGCTTTATGGCCAGCTGTGCCTTTACTCCTGAGAGTAATTCATCTACACGAGTGGCGATTGGCTGCGAGAAATTGAAAAGTAAGCCGGGATGCGCTTGCAGCTTTTCTTCCATCAGTGTTTGTAGCTCGTCTCGGCTGTGTGCACTTTGCCACAGTGCTACAGGTTGTAGTCCAACATAAATTTCAATATTATTTACAGGTTCAGGGTCGCCGCCAATCTCTGCGCGACCAATCCGGCTTAAGGCATAAGTTACTTCTGGAAATGTTAGTAATATTCTTTCTAGTTTAGGTGCAACATCAAGAGCAGTCTCTAGGCTTGCAGAGGGGGCTAAGGTAACCCTAAGGTTAATCGTTCCCTCCTCTAGCTCAGGCACAAACTCAGTGCCTATTTGAGTAAATGTGAAACCCGCCATCGCCGTGAGTGATAGAACAACCATAAGTAACGACTTTCGCCAGTACATTACTCGGCTTAAGCTCAGGCGATATGCTTTTTCTAATCGCGTCAGTACATAACTTTCTCTCTGTTCGACGCCAAATTTAAAAACATAAACAGCCAAAGCCGGTACAATCACTAATGCAACAAATACCGCAGCCACCACCGCCAAAATGATACTAATTGCCATAGGGTGAAATAACTTTGCCTCAACCCCTTCAAAGCTAAAAAGTGGCGTAAAAACAACTAAAATAATACTGGCAGCAAAAAAAATCGGCCTTGCAACTTCCTTTGAGGCAAGTTTTACGACTTGAATAATAGCGTTATCGCCCTTGGGATCGTTTTGTATGATACGTCTAAAGATGTTTTCTACCATTACAACCGAGCCATCGACTAACATCCCAATTGCCACTGCAATTCCCCCAAGCGACATCAAGTTAGCTGACACTCCATACCAAGCCATTACAAAAAGTGCCATCGCAATAGAGGTTGGGATAGATATAAGTACAAGAAAGGTCGCTCGAAGATTCATAAGAAATAGTGCCAGTACGACGACAATAAAAACAAAAGCCAATATTAGCGCTTTCACAACAGTGTGTACGGCTTTACTGATCAAATCTGATTGATCATAGAATGGCTCAAATATTACCCCTTCCGGTAATGCTTGATTTATCAGTGCAATACGACTTTGGATACTATCTATCGTGGTTTTAGTGTTGGCTCCCATTCTCTTAAGTACAATACCTGTAACAATTTCACCCAATTGTTCCACCTCGCCGGACTCTCGTTTTTTTGACATTGTTACAGCACCTTGGCGGATCTCAGCTCCGACAGAAACCGTCGCGACTTGTGCCACTTTCACAACAGTGCCATCTATGGTTTTGATTGGCGCATTAGCAATCTCTTCAACTCCCCGCTCACCACTTTTAAACCAACCTGTGCCCCTGAMCACTAACTGCGTTTGACCATGTTGCAGATACCAGCCCCCAACATTTTGGTTATTACGCTCTATCGCATTGATAACATCCTGCTGAGATAGCGCATAAGCTAGCAGCTTATTTGGATCGATATGAACTTGGTACTGGCGCACATCACCACCAAATGACAATACCTCTGTCACACCATCAATTGGCATTATTAATAGCTTTACGACCCAATCATTGAGGCTACGTAGCGCCATCGCATCATACTCAGCTCCCTCTTTAGTCCTAAGCATATACTGAAATATTTGCCCAAGTCCTGATGTATTAGGACCCATTTCAGGCGTGCCAACGCCATCGGGAATAAGTGCTTTTGCAGCTTCTAATCGTTCGAATACCAGCTGCCTTGCAAAATAGATATCAGTGCCTTCTTTAAATACAACTGTTACACCAGATAACCCTGTTTTGGAAATAGAACGTACTTGCTCCACATCTGGCAGGGCATACATAGTTGCCTCAATTGGATATGTGATCAATTGTTCAACTTCTTCTGCTGCAAGCCCAGGAGCTTCTGTGTTAACCGCGACCTGTACATTGGTGACATCAGGAAACGCATCCAAATTAAGTTTGGGAGTACTGGCAGCGGATACCGCAACAATCACTATTAAGAACAGCACGCTGAGTAGCCGGTTATTTACTGACAAGTCGATTATTCTATTAAACATCATGAAGCTTCCTCAGTGATTATGTGGATCAAAGCCTGCCTTCGCCTGCTCTGATGCAATAAAAAACGCACCGTTGATTGCAATACGTTGACCTGGACTTAATCCAATAATTTCAACCTGTTCACCAAAACGTTCGCCCAGTTGCACTTCTTTGGGATAAAACGTACCTGGCGAGGCTTCAACATAGACCACCCAATCACCATCAGTGCTGCGATTTAGCGCATCATCAGGTACAGCTATAGCTTGTGCTGTTGAAGGGATACGGAAATAAACATTAACAAACATACCGGCATGCAGTTTGTGTTCTGAGTTTTTTACCAACAGGCGTACCCGTCGAGTTCGAGTGATTGGATCTAGTGTGTGGGCTTCTTGAATAACTTGGGCTTCGTGATCTTTGCCTTCAACATTAACCCATGCTTTTATATCGGACGTTAATTTAAGTTGTGAACTCGGTTGTATCTGCGCATCTACCCATAACTCGTTTTCATCGGAGATCGCCATTAAGGTTTTGCCTGCTGTGACATGCTGCCCTTGAGTGAATGAGTCTTGAGTCACAATCCCTGCACGCTGGGCAACTAAGGTATAGTGCCCAAACTCACTTGCTGGTTTATGTTTAATTGCATCGATCGCTGTACCTTCGACTCCCAGTGCTACTAACCTCGAATAAGCGGCACTAAAGTCAGCATTCGCTTGAACACGTGCTCGCTCACTAATGGCTGTTGAACTCAAGCGTTTAACTCTATCCCACTGCGTTGACGCAATTAGATATTGTGACTGTGCTTGCGCCATCGCTTCGGAAAACAAAGTGATCAAAGGCTCATTAACCTCGACCATTGAACCTAATGTGGTATGGCGCTCCAGTACAATAGAGTCCACTCGAGGTGCAACAAGATAGCTGGTATAACCATTAGCTTTCACTTCACCTGGCGCAAAATAGAGTCGCTCATGGTGTTGCAATTGTAGCGTTTCGATTTTAACTCCAGCAAAATCTAGTTGTTGTTGGGTGAGAACGATTTGATTGTCATTTTCATGCACAGCGTGGTCACCATCATCATGACTTTCACCTGCATATACAGATGAGCTAGACATCGCCGTGAACATTAAACAGAAAGTGCAATTTTTTAAGATTTGCATTTGACACTCTTATATTGTGAAACGCGCTTACCCTGCGGTTTGAATGAGGCATAAATTTAATGTGAGCTTAATACCGCTAAGTGAGCTCATTCCTTATTCAAAATTTGGGTGCTACCAATTCGCTTAATTGATATTTACCACACGTTTAAAATGGTTCTGTTGTAATACGAGGAGCGATGTAATACCCGCACAACAGCTCAAACTCGTAAACAAGCTTCGACTTTATACCAATTTGCTTAATTAAGTGGTTTATTTTTAGGCGAACCACTGTTGGCGATAACACCGCTTGCACGTGTTGTAATCGCCAAATTTGCTCATTTAATTGAGCCGCTTTGGGACAAAATGGTATTGAAAAAAGTGGGCGCTATATCAGAAAAGTGATACCAATTTGCTTAATTAAGTGATCTATTTTGAGGCGAAAAAATCTTGTCGATAACTAGGCAAAAATTYTGCTATTTAGTTGTTCTAAATGAGAAATTTTTAACGTGGTTAGCGTCAGATTTACTCCTTCAAATTGAGCAAGTATTAAGTCAAATTGGTATGAAACCAAAGCCAAGTCGATAAATTAATGCAATTGACATGAATGCGACTGAGGCTGACCTTTTGGTATAGCGCTTTATTGGGCAGTATCATCAAAGAACACAAAAGACATTAGCTTTATAAAAAATCAAAAAATAGGATCAGTAAAAAGCTAATATCAACGACACAATGTTCGTTGATTGCTACTGCTTAAACGATTGGGGGGCGGTGAGTTTGCTCAACAAAAGTACGAACTTTGGCAGGAGCCTGACTATAGGCTTCGCTGTGAGTATACACAGAAAGCGCTATTGGAGATTTCACAATGACTATCGTTAAATGTGTGCCACTGCAATGGCCACAGTGGTGGCAATCCTGAGTATGGTGTTCTTTATTCTCCATGCTAGCGTCTTCAGCATGGTCATGAGGTTGCTGCAAGTGAGCTATTTCTATTTGGTGGAGGCTAGCTTCAGACGCAAAAAGGTTGACGGACTGAACCGATACCAGTAGCACCAATATCAACATAATCAGTTTTGCCAAACCTGCCCTGCACCTAATTTAGAAATTTCCTTAAATTTACCACTTACTTATAGCGTGTCAATAGCAGCTTAATATTTAATCTTTAATAAATTTGGCATTACTCACTTTTTATTCAAAGTGAAATAACAATAATTTGTATTGGCAGGCCATAACATCAACTTAAATGCGAATTATAATCAATATATAACACCCTGTTTTATAAAGATTTTTTATTGACACTCAAAATTAATTCGTTAGACTAGCGACATATTCATAGTTTGAGGTAACAGCATGCAAGGTAAACAAAAAGTCATTGACGCATTTAATAAGCTATTAGCCAACGAGCTTGCAGCTATCGATCAGTATTTCATTCATTCACGCATGTATGAAGACTGGGGTCTAGATAAACTTTATCAGCGCCTCGAACATGAACGTGAAGAGGAAACTACCCACGCAGATTGGCTAATCAAGCGTATTCTATTCTTAGAAGGCGTTCCAGACATGACTAAGCGTCGTGATCTACTGATAGGTAAAGACGTAAAGTCCATGATGCAGAATGATTTAAAATTAGAGCTAGAGGTGGTTGAGTGTGTCAAAGACGCAATAAAAATCTGTGAAGAGGAACAAGATTATCAATCGCGTGAAACCCTCGAAAAGTTATTATTCGATACCGAAGAAGATCATGTTTACTGGCTTGAACAGCAGATCCGACTGATTGATCTTATTGGTGCGCCTAATTATATCCAATCTCAGCTTTAAAGAAGGAACCGACTATGAAAGGTGATAAAGACGTCATCATAGCGCTGAACAAAGTGCTCGCCAATGAGTTAGTTGGTATCAACCAATACTTTCTGCATGCACGCATGTTTAAAGATTTTGGTTTTTCACAGCTTGATAAGGCAGACTATAAAGTATCAATTCAAAAAATGAAGAACGCCGATCGCTTGATTGAACGTATTTTATTTCTAGAAGGATTGCCAAATCTACAAGATTTAGGTCGATTACAAATAGGTGAAAATAGTGCTGAAATGATCGACTGTAATATGACGTTTGAGCAAACGTCTTTGGTAGATTTACAAGCAGCAATTAAGCTCTGTGAAGAGAAGCAAGATTATATCAGCCGCGAGGCGCTCGACAAAATTCAAAATGAGCAAGAAGAACAAATAGATTGGCTGGAGACTCAGCAGCACCTGATCAAAGTGATGGGTATTGAGAACTACCTTCAGTCTCAACTGTAGATTGAAACACAACGATGGTTGCGTATAGTTTAGTTACGCAACCTGTTCGGTAACATCAACGATTGCAATTAGCTTTTCATTTAATATCTTCTTTGCACAGTTACAACACTTACCACACTGCGTTCCTACTGATAATGTCTGGCTAAGATCGCGCATCGAGCGAGCACCCTCGTCGATAGTTTCTGCAATCTTTTTATCTGTCACTCCATGGCAAATACATACGTACATAAATAAAAACCAATCTCAAACTCATTAACTGGAATCAGTTTAATCTAAACGATAACAATTATCAACAGTATCATTATCGATAAATAAGAATAATTTTCTTTTCACTAAAAGAGGTAGGGGCTATCCCCTGCAATCATAGCTGTAAACAAAGATGATCCGTTACTTCCGACTACACATTGCATCTATCAATTTGCTGTTGAGGTTAGCAGGACTTAATATCAATTAGACTTGATACTTGCTCAATTTGAGGGAGTAAATCTGACGCTAACCGCGTTAAAAATTGCTCATTTAGAACAACGAAATAGCAAAACTTTTGCCTTGCCTATATGGATGTAGGTACCTTAGCGAAAGCAGGACGCGGTAGCGGAGTTATCGACAAAATTTTCTCGCCTCAAAATAAGCCACGTAATAAAGATAATTGGTATAAGCAGATAGAAAAAAAGCTGCTAACCTCTAGGGCATCAGCAAAGCAACGTATAATTGAACCACGCACAACAACAAAGCTTTTGAACAATAGTCCTATGACAAAATGATGTCGCACTATGTCAGCACAAACAAGGTATATAAAATGTTAAGGTTATTGTGAAGTAGTGATATTTCTTGTTGATCTTTCGATAATAATTCCGCTAGACTTCGCGTCTCAGCTGAAGCGTTATAAAAGTAGATCATAACAGCTTGTTTTTATGATTTCGGATTAAAGGACTAAGCCAGATTGGATATAGAAAGGTCTTTTAATGAAACAAACGCTATTGTGTTTTTTAATATTATTTTTTTATTGCTGCATAATTCCCCCCAGCCATGCCCACAATGTTAGCCTGCACACCTCTAGGCTGTCCGTCGAAGAGGGCCTGAGTCAGTCAGCCATTACCGCTATCACTCAAGACAAATATGGCTTTATTTGGATTGGCACTTTGCAGGGCTTAAACAGATATGACGGCAATACAGTAACCAATATTAACACCAGCGCTAATTTGAATGAGCAAGAAATCGTCGGCCTTTTTCCCCTATCAGAAAATAACATCTTAGTTTCTACGCGAATGAATGGTGCTTTTTTACTTGATATTAATAGCTATAAAACCAAACATATTTACAAAGGCAAACACATAGATAGCAATGGCTTCCCTATACCAATCACGACCGCTATCCCTCATAAAAATAATATCCTGTTTGCAATAAACAGTGTTCTTTACAGCTTAAATCTCGATACGCTTCGCTCTAGAGCGCTCGTTCACCTCGATGCTGATAAGCATATCCGCGCAATTACGCTCGTAGACAACTTTGTTGCAGTTGGAACAACTGAAGGGCTTTTTACCTACTCACTCGCAAGTGGACAACTAACTGAAATTAAATATAACCAATCTAATTCCGAACTATCGCGCAATGTTAAATTGTTAAAAAAAGACTCCGCTTTGGGTCTTTTGGTTGGGACTGTCGAAGGGCTATTCGTAGTTCCGTTAAGCAAGGAAGGCTTAGTCGTATCCAAAAGTTATAAATTGGTTTCTGATAAAAATATATGGGGACACCAAATCACGCCATACGGAGAGTTTATTGCAACTGAACATGGCTTGTATTCAATAGATAGAACAGGCAAAAGTAGCGAGAAAGTGCTGTCTTTAACTGAAAGTAAGTATCATATAGCAGATCCGAGTATCACTCAGCTTTACGCTGATAAACACCACAATTTGTGGCTGGGTACTCATAACAGTGGCGTGTACTTTTGGCCGTCTAACTCATTACGATTTCGCCCTATCGCTGCAGTGCAGGATAAATTCACCAATAACAATATCTGGTCAATTGCCACCACTGACAATCGTACAATACTACTTGGCACAGAAAATGGCATCAATGAGTTTGACGCTCGTAGCCATCAGTTCATCACCACTTATCTACAAAATAGAGAACCCAAAGCTGTATATGGTAGCAATGCAGTTTTCACGGTCATGAAGTCTCAGCATTTACCGACACAGACTTACCTGATCCAGAGCGCATCAAAGACCTCATTATTCAACACTAAAACAAGAAAGATTCAGCATATTCCAACACCAGATGGCACGCTCTTTTCTCGCTATGGCTGGGGGATGGCAAAATATTCAGAACGTTACTTTCCTTTTATCAGTAGCGATGGTTATTACGAATATGATGCTAAAGATAACATTGTACGCAAGCTCATTGGCTTGTCGAAGCAGCTACCGACATCTGAAAACTTTTTAATGCTACCACCAATATTTGGTGATAATTCAAACTATTGGATTAGCACAGATCAAGGTCTATTAAGATATAACAAAGCAACCAATACGCTTAATACTGTGTATCAACCACCGAGTGACTCACCATCTTTTGCAATCACCAGCTGGCGTAGCACCTCCTCGGGTCAACTATGGCTCGCGACATCAACACAAGGGTTGATACAGCTGAATCAAACAACCTTTGAAACAGAGCTGCATCTAACCACTAAACAGGGGCTACCAAGTAACACCCTATACACTGTCTTAATCGATACAAATGGCATCGTGTGGTCGAGTAGTCAAAGAGGGCTTATCAGGTTTGATCCTACAAGTAAAAATTTACAAATCTTTGCAATGCCTCAAGGATTACCCAGCTCCGAGTTTAACGGTGGTGCAGCTGCAACATCTCACACTGGCGAACTATTATTTGGCACTGTAAACGGCGCCGTGCAATTTAATCCAGATCAGTTTCTAGACAGCCCTAATCCCACGAGAAACCTACGACTAACCCAAATAGATGTGCTGAGCCAGCAACGACGCTATATAGCACCGAACGAAATAGCAAACGCATTAGATTTTAGATTCGACGATATGGGCATTGAGTTACAATTTTCAGATTTTAATTTTAATGCCTACCATCAGCCACAATATCAAGCGCAGTTAAACGGCAAAAGTCATTCATCACTTTCAAATTTAAAAGGAAACAAGCTATTTTTAAATCAAGTGGCACCAGGTAATTACACTCTGGCCATATCTGCACACTCAATGGTTAATGATAACTCACAAGCGAGTGTAGATTTGGAGTTCAGCGTTGCTTATTCACCATGGCGTTCACCTCTCTCTATTGCTTTATATTGCCTTGCTGCTGCTCTACTATTGGTCTTTTTTGTGATTAAACATAAACAAAAGCAACGGCAACTAAAAACCGCTTTAAAGGCCGTTACTCAAGCAAGTGAACAAACAAAACTGGCTCTGCGCTCAACTCAAAGCGGCGTATGGTCAGCTAACATATCAACAAGAAAAATTACTCAACAACGTGCGCTAGCATTGGGGTTTGAGGCTGAGGCGATGACACTTCAAGATCACTACAATGCTATTCACCCTGATGACCGGGAGTTAGTTGAGCGTGCTTGGAGGAAATTCATTGCGAACCCGACAAAAGAGCAGCTCTCCCTATCTTATCGGCTACGTTGTAATGACGATAACTGGCATTGGTTTCACGACTTTGGCCAAGTAGCTGAGTTTGACGCATCGGGAAAGGCGGTAGAGCTACATGGCATATACACGAATGTAACCACGCAAAAAGCACATCAAATGCGTGCAAATATGCTTGGTGAAGCATTCAGCCAAGTAAATGACTGGATTTTAATTCTCGACCCTCGCTTACAGCCAATTTCTGTAAATAGTAGCTTTTGCAAAGCCTTCCAATTGCAAGAAGATGAAGCATTAAGTACCTTAACTGCAGAGCGTTTTATTAACGCAATAGGAGAAACGCGCTTTCAAGGGCTCATTGGCAAGCTCAAATCGCTCGGCCCAAACCAATATTTACGACAAGAGGTTCAAGTAACTGATAGCTGGGATAACCTTCATCCAGTCCAACTTAGTATCAGTGCTGTTTCAAAAGACAATATCACGCTTGAGTACTTTGTCGTCGTGGTGACAGATCTCACTGAGCAGAAAAAAGCCGAAAATGAATTAAGGTATCTGGCAAATTATGACGCACTAACACAATTACCTAATCGCAGCTTAATGTTACAACACATTGAATTTGCGATTTTCAATGCGAGCAACAACCATCAAAGTTGCGTCCTGCTCTTTCTCGATTTAGATAGATTTAAACCAATAAATGATGCTTATGGTCATCGGATTGGAGATAAATTATTGATTGCAATCACCAATAGAATTCAAGAGCAGCTCAATGATGACTGTATCCTCGCACGTCAAAGTGGTGATGAGTTTCTGGTTCTCATCAAGTCCTTTGCAAGCATTGAGATTGTGAGTGATGTTGTCAAACGATTGGTACAGCGGATCCCTGAACGCATAGAGATTGATGGAATTACTATGAGTGTTTCTGCAAGTATCGGGATCGCTGTTTATCCATTCGATGCACCAGATTCAGATACCCTAATTAGAAATGCAGACATTGCGATGATCCATGCAAAACAGTCTGGACGTAATGCTTTTAAGTTCTTTACTGAGTCCATGAATGCAGAAATCAGCAAAAAGCTGAAGCTTGAAACCGCAATGAAAACAGCAGTAAAGGGCAATGCGTTTTTTAATCACTATCAGCCTATAATCAACACCACAACGGGACACCTTGCAGGCGTTGAGTTACTTCTGCGTTGGGATCATGATGGTGAGAGGATCCCTCCGAGTGACTTTATCCCTATCGCAGAAGAAAATGGACTGATAGAAGTACTAACTGAACAAGCCCTTCTCAGAGCTTTATCCGAGTTGAGACCTTTATTTGAACAGTCGCCGAATTTCTATTTATCAATCAATTTAAGCGCAGTGCATATTCTACGATCAGATATTGCCTACCAATTCAGTGAAGTACTTCAGGCACATGGCCTGACCAGCAACAATTTAAGACTAGAAATAACAGAGTCAATATTTATGTCTGATTTAGTTAAAGCGCGCGCTACAATAAATGAAATGAAACGTGCTAATTTTGTTTTGTTATTAGATGACTTTGGTACCGGCTTTTCGTCTCTTACCTACCTTAATGAGTTTCCCTTGGACTTTATTAAAATCGATCAAGGATTCGTTAGAAATATGACTGAAAAGCCAGCAAATAAATCAATTATTAGAACTATCCATTTACTCGCGCAAAGCTTGAATATGAAATGTATAGCCGAGGGTGTTGAAAACGAACATCAACTGAGCTATTTACGCGATGTGGGGTGTGAGTATATGCAAGGCTATTTCTTTGCCAAACCCATGGCCATCAAGGCACTTCTCGAGTTTTATACCCAACATGAAAGCGCTCGGGAATAATACCAATTAGACTTAACACTTAATCAATTTGAAGGAGTAAATCTGACGCTAACAGCGTTAAAAATCTCTTTTTAGAACAACTAAATAGCAAAGTCTTTACCTTGCCTACACAGAGGTAGGTACCTTGGCGATAGCCGGACGCGGTAGCGGGGTTATCGACAAGATTTTCTCACCTCTAAATAGACCACTTAATTAAGATAATTGGTGTAATAACCACGACATTAGCTAGCGCAGCTAGTTGCAATAGGCTCTAGCTGTGCTGTCCATGTATTTGTGTAGACAGAGAAAGAACGTATTATTTTATTCTAGATGAAAGTATAAACTATACTTTCAAAGGCGTTCACTTGTTAAGCTTTATCTCTGCAAGCGGCAAAAATCGGTTTTATACCTTCATTTCAGTTTGCTGCCACTGTGCTAGCTTCTGATAAAGTTCATTTACATCTATAGGTTTAGATAAAAAATCATCCATCCCGGCTTGCAAGCATTTGTGCTTATCTTCCTCATAGGCATTTGCAGTGATAGCTATGATATAAGGTTCACCAAACACTTCGGGCTCATTTCGAATTGCTTTTGTGCAGCTAAAACCATCCATATTCGGCATTTGGCAATCCATCAATACTAACGTATAGCTTTTTGCCTTGATGGCAGATAATGCTTCTATCCCATCATTTACCTTGTCTAGCTTACACTGTGTCTTCTCTAGAAGCTTACCTACCACAACTTGGTTAATCATGTTGTCTTCAACGAGTAATATCGAGACCCCATTTAGCCTAGGTACCTCCACGCTTTGCTGCTCAACTTCGACTTTTTCTCCCGTTTCTGCAGGAATATTGACAACAAACTCGCTTCCCACCCCAAGTTCACTACGCAACGTAATCTCACCATCCATTGCTTCTATCAACTTTTTGGTTATTGCAAGTCCAAGCCCCGTTCCACCAAATTTACGGGTTGTTGAAAGATCTGCTTGAGTAAACTCCTGAAAAAGCACTTCCTGCTGGGCTTGTGAAATGCCAATACCAGAGTCAGAAATACTTAGATTTAATCGGCTTTGTCGATATTCTACCGCAAGTATTATATGACCTTGATGTGTAAACTTACCCGCGTTATTTAACAGGTTATTGATTATCTGAGTCACTCTCAACTCGTCAAGTAAGAGGTATCGGGGCAGCCTAGGATCTTTTTCATAGCGAAACGCTACACCAAGCTTCACATTGGCGAGCTTAAATACCCCGACTAAACTATCTAGCATTTTGTGCACGTCAATGGCGCGGCGCTCAATTTTTAATGCACCTGCCTCTATCTTTGAATAATCTAATATATCGTTGAGTATTAACATCAGGTTTTTGGCTGATTGGGCTATTATCGTTAGCTGCTCGCGCGTATCGACTGTTAGCGACTCTTCTCGGAGCAGATTGTCAGCCATACCTATAATGCCGTTTAAAGGGGTTCTAATTTCATGGCTCATGTTAGCCAAAAAGCGGCTTTTAGATTTACTTGCTGCATTGGCATCCTCTAATGCCTTGGTAAGCTCAACCGTTTTTTCAGTAACTTGTTGCTCTAGTTCACGATTGAAGTCGGTTAGTTTGCTATTAAGGCGCTCGTTTTCAATTCGTGCTTGATTTTGTTTGGTAAAACTTAACGTAAGTTTAAAAGCAAGTTGGTTGAACTGCTGCTGCAACTCTACTATCTCAAGGAAGCTGCTGTCTGACGTTGCTGAGTTTTCGATTAAAGCAGATGGTTCATACGCTCGAATATCTCGGCTTAATGTAACTATTGGACGAACGAGAAGGCGTGTTAGTTGACGAACAAAAACAGAGCTGAACAAAATAATAACTAACGCAAGTCCTGCAGCATACAACCAAGCTTCAGCCGCGACAAAATTGAGATATTTGCGATCGAGTAATGTTATCACCGACCACTCGTATTGCGTTGATACAGCTGCTTGCTTGAACAATAGCTGCCCAGTTGAGCCTGAATAGACGGCCGCCTGAGTATCAAATAATGCACTTAAGACATCGCCACTTGGCATATCTAGTGTTTTAAATTCTGTCATTAATGAGCTAAAAACGACGCGTTTATTCTTATCTATAACCACCAAATTGGCATCTTGCGCAAGAATTTTGGGAATAAACCGCTCAAAAGAGCCAAATATCAACGAGCCTTCGACTATTCCGTTAAATACACCCTCTTTGTAGATCGGCGCAGAGATGGCAACAATTGGCGCTTCATCAAACCCTCTCCCTTGAAATATTCCAGATACATAGCCGCTTGGGTTATCAATAGCGTATGTAAAATAGTCTCTGTCACTCACATTCGCTTTAACGCCTTGCATCATATCAGCAAAGTGTCGGGGGTAAAAATGGGTAACGTTAGCTTCAGCATCAGTAACAATTGCTGTTCTAAAATTGCTGTACGTATTAAGTAGTCGTTCAATAACGTACGCTTTATCAATACCAAGAGCCACATCACTGGCAGATATAACCATAGCACGTCGGTAAGCATCTAAATAATCATCTATTTGCGCTGTGATGGACTGTGAAGCCGCCTCTAGCTGTGTGTTAATCTCCTTTTCAATTCGCTGATAATAATTGTTTGTTAGCACTATCGTTGTTGTTAATACCACTAAAACGATAACGAGATTAACCGTAGAGTTTAAAATTTGATTAAGTGGCATGCCTTGCCACTTACTACGAGTAAAGAAAAAGCTCAGCAAATCAACGACAGCAAGACAAATACCAGCGTTAATTAAGTACTTAGCAAGCGCGGTGAAAATGACTAAAAGTGGTAGCTCTAGCGTAAAATAGCCAAAAATAAAAAGTATCGGCAAGCCGAATAAGAACCAAAAAGCCAAACCTCGTACAAAAAATGGCTTTCCAAAACGAGCGCAAACAAACTGTAGCCATAGCACTTCCAGCAGAAATACCAGAGATGGCCAACAATGACCCCAGCGATAAAACAGAAAACTTGCACCAACCGCGACGGCAATCACGGCATACCGCCAGCCACACAGTAGCAACACAAACAAGACAAATAACTGACCGAATAAAAACTCTGAGCTGTCCAAAAACCAAATGGGTAGCAAGTTTGCCAAGCCACCCAAAACACCGAGGGCAATTGTTAAAATTAGCGCTTGTTTTTGATTCAAATGTCGCACCAGTTATTTATCTCGTAATATAGGTATAACAATAATACCGAATGAGTGAATTATCTAACCTATACTTCGGATAATCTATTTTAACCACACCATTTAATGGTGAGGGCAATCATGGCTTTCAATCTGAAGTACACTGTCATCTACTTTGAGTAACTTTTTAAGCGCCTCTTCCACTTCTAAACGACATGCTGAGTCATGAGATTCCAAAGTACAATGGTGCTTTAATACAATATGAGCTCCCACAACTAAGGCGCCATCTACCTTACTGATAGTTATATTATGCGCACTCTCAACATGCTCTGTATTTACAATCGTACTCTCAACATCCTTAACCGTAGGTAAAACCTCTGCTGGGGTCGCAAGCCCTTTGATACATGACCAAATCACCTTGATACCAGTAAATAAAACAAACAATGAAATCAGCATACTTGAGAGGATATCAACCACTTCCCAGCCAGTTAAGTGAATTACCACTCCAGCGATAAAAGTTGAAACTGTGGACAACAAGTCAAAGAATGAATGCAGGAACACCGCGTATACATTGATACTATCTTTACGTCCTTTATACAGTACCCAAGCCGAGGCACCATGGAAAAGAAAACCGATAGCAGCGATAATTGACATTAGGTAGCTGTTAACTTCCAGCTCGTGACCACCAGCATGGTGAGAGAGCCGTTCTCCGCCTTCAAGCAAAATAATTACCGCAATAGAAAGGTACAAAATACCGTTAATTAAGCCGCCGGTGTATTCAGCTCGCTTGTAGCCATCGTTGTATGTATTTGCAAGATAAACAGCAACACTGGAGGCGATTAAAGCAATAAATAAAGAGCTGTTATGAACGAACAAATGTCCTGCATCAGCGAGTACAGCAAGAGAATTAGCATAATATGCACCAACAACTTGGATAACCATAAACGAGCATGTAATTGCAAGCGCAATCAACAGCCTGCGACGAGAAGCTTGGTGCGTTGTGATATCTGTCATGAAAGGAGTCGAGTACCTGTATAATATTGAGCGTTACATGTGCTGTATGTGTCATTTTAATTGACATTATACTCAAAACCCAACTTTACCTTATATTACTTATATCAAAAGCCCGTTGCTCGAATTAAGTACAAGTAAAGTGTGATAAAATAGATATGTAACGGTAGTCTAGTTTTTGCTCTAAATAGCAATGATATACAGTCGCAATTGTAACCTCTTAGCCATACAATTGCACCAACAATTGAACGGCTCAATGAATAATTAAGACATCTCATTTATTTCTTTAACCCTACATAGCAGCTCAAATAACCTTAGCCCTATCCTACAATCTATTTAACCGAAGTTTTTGTTTGATACCAATTGCTCTAGATACTTGTTCAGTTTACAGGAAAAAGAGGGTACTGAATATATTAGAGAAGACTGCTAAGCCCATGTTATTCATACAAAGAAATCATTTTCATGGCTTACTTATTTTGTATAGCAGTAACAATATCTTGTGCAAGTTGCTGTAAAATACCACAGTCGGCTTGAGTAAACTCTCTGGGCTCGACATCAATGATGCAGATAGTACCAATGGTAAATCCAGATGATAATTTTAAAGGCGCTCCGGCGTAAAACCTAATATGGGGGTCACCTTGAACCAAAGGGTTGTCGCAAAATCTAGGGTCTTCTAGCGCATTGTGTACGACAAATACGGTATCTTCCAAAATAGCATGTCCGCAAAAAGATATATCCCGCTCAGTCTCTCGTGCATCTAACCCAAACCTTGACTTAAACCACTGCCTGTCCGTATCAACTAGGCTAATAAGTGCGATTGGTACATCGAAAATATGTGCTGTGAACCGGGTTACTCTATCTAGGCTTTCTTCTGGCTCTGTATCTAAAATTATTAAATCTTTGAGTGCTGCTACTCTTTCTTGCTCATTATCCGGTTTTTGAGGAGTCTTCATATTTATCGCATTAGACACTGTTTGTTTTTCTACTATAGTTGGATTTATGAAAAAACGCAGGTAGTTACTGTGAACAAATACCTAAAAATAACGGCACTGGTACTCCTGTCTCTGATCTGCTTAGGTGGATTTTATTTCGAGATTAATGAGTTCAACAAAAATCGCGTAGCACATAAAGGCCAGGTTCAATATCACGATAATCTCGTCGCGCTAAGCAGCGTGGTTGAATTAATATTTAGCCTGCAACGTGAACGAGGTATGTCAACAGGATTTGAGTCAGAGGCTGAACACAGTATTAGACTCAAGACTTATCACCAAGAAACGGACGCACAAGTAACCGCATTACTTTCAGAAACGTCCGCTAATTTGCCAAGTTTTAATCTACTCAAATCAAGGATTGAAAATGATATTAAAAACCTGCGAGATACTCGCCAAAACACAACCACCGATAGAGAACAGTTGTTTCTGAGATATACCATCTTAATCACCAAATTAATTGATATTGTCAGGATGATCCAGACCGAGCAAACCTTTATACGTGGCCTGAGTGACACTGGGAATGTTGAATATCAAAATATCTATGGTCTAGTTCGCGCCATCGAGCTTGGTGGTAAATTAAGGGCTAAAGTCAGCCGATTTTTAACCGCAGCGGAGCAGGATACTAGACTACTTGCAATGCGTAGCGCGTTGCAGTTTTATTCCACACATTTGTCACTATTAGAGAGCCTAAAAGGCAATTTAAGTACGAAAACTCTCTACTCAAACGCCTCTACATCTAGTGAATTTAATTACTTACGTAACCAGATGACTAACTTTAACCAAGGAGTAGATAATGATGTGCCACAGTATGTTTGGTGGGACAACAGCACAGCTTACTTAAATTTATTGGCTGACGAGAGTAAAGTGTTACTCAGTGAAATGCAGCTATTAGCTGCTGCAGCTGTGTCCCAAACCAACAATAGCGCCCAAGTTTCACTGGTTTTATCCTGCATGATTGCCCTGTTCTACATTATATTAACTGGTTTACTAATCAGAGCATTTTCTGCGCTAACACTCTATCAAGCTACTCCAATAAAAATGCAAACGGCGCAGCTCGTTGTCATATTCTCATCCGTACTTTCTGTATTGTTCGTCGAGCACTTCGCCAGCCAAAAGCAATTACTTTATTTATCTGAGTTACAAACACAAAAGCAGTTGAACCAAGATGTGTTACAGCGGATCAACAGTTTAAAAATCTTTTGGTATAAACCAACAACCACCGCAATCAGACAAGCGAGTGTTGATGCAGCTCCCCTACCCCAGCAGCTAAATTCGTTAAACATAATTCAACTTAATATACCAAGTGATACCTATTACCTCTCAAAAGAACAAGTCATGGTGCTCTATGCTGAGCATCAAAAGCAACTTGAACAGGGCGGTATAATAATTAACGTAACGACCAATAAAAGTGGCCAAAGAATAGTGTTCATCACCGGTCTTGGATTATCCACGCAAGGGTTGACCAATAAGCTCTATTGGTACGAGGTACCTCTAGATTTACTTTTAGGAAATATAGGACAGAGCCTTGTACTAAACCAAACACGCAATTCTGGCTTCTATACACAACAAGACATAAAAAGTGCAGCGCAATTGAGTAATGCAAGCGCCATATTTCATCCGTTTGATGATAAATCAGCGACAAGAAATCTATTGAGAACGAGTGTTTGGGATCAAGAATTACAAATTGGTAGTTTTGCCTACTCTAGCGAAACTTTTAATCAAGATATGGTCTTTACGATTGAAAACAAGTTCATTTGGCAAGTTCTCGCGCTTTTCGTTTTTTGCTTACTAGGCCTAGGTGTGAGCTATCGTGCTCAGAAAAAGGCGAGRGAAGAAAAACAAGCTGCCCATGATGCTATTCAAAAGCGACAAACTTTGCTCAACGCTTCTGAAAAGCTTGCTGCCATTGGCAGTTTTGAGCTCCCTGCACATAAAAGCTATGCTCACGCTTCCGAAGGATTCAGAGCGCTATTTAACCTCCCTCCAGAGATTGAATATCATAACTTAAAAATAATCATCAAGCGGCTAGACCAACACAATAAAGATATATTGTTTACAAATCTTCGGGCGTTAACTACAAGGGAGTCTCGTGAATTTCAGCTTACCCTTAATCAAAACAATGATCGCTGTTACTTAAATGTGGTGCTCAATATAAAGTACTACCCAAGCGAACAAGCACATTTTATTGTTGGTGTTGTTAAAGATATAACTAGTCAAGTAAATGAGGCCAATCGTCAACAGAGGATCCAAAAAGAGTTAGTTGCAGCAAGAAAAGAAGCATTGGAAAAAATGCACGAAGCCGAACTTGAGCGTACTTCGGCTCAAAAGCTATTAAGAATCCAAAAATCTATTGAGAAGCTTTTACAAGAGGCTATTGATGCTTTCCCTGCTTTTATTTTATTGTTAGACGAGCAGCAACACATTGCGATGATCAATCAATTTAATGACCACATCAAAAGAACCAATCATAACGAATATCAGTTCATGGGGACTTACCTGAATAAAGGCTCAGATATTACCGCATTTATCAAGCAACTCCCCCTAAAAGATAACGCAGAAATGCTTGAAATGCTTGAAATGCTCACCGAGTCAAAAACAAATGAACAGTATCAAGCGCAACGCATTTGTAAATATAACTACAATGATGAAATTTACTGGTTCAATGTATTAGTTAAAAACATTTCTACCGACTCTGGAAAATATACTCTTATTTATCAGACAGATATAACTAAAAATGTCAGTTTTTCTACAGAGCTTGACGAGGCTCGAATACGCGCGGAACAAGCCAATGAAGCTAAATCTCGCTTTCTCGCCACCATGAGTCATGAGATCCGTACCCCGATGAATGGAGTTGTCGGCATGCTGGATATTCTCTCACAATCAAATTTAGATATAGAGCAAGCACACCTAACAAAAGTCGCTAAAAGCTCAGCACTGGTTTTGCTTAGAATAATTAATGACATTCTTGACTTCTCCAAGATAGAAGCAGGAAAAATGCAGCTAGAGTCTGTACCATTTAGCTGGCAAGAGCTGATAAAAGAACTTGCCGAACTACTTGCATATCAAGCCGACTCTAAAAAGTTAAAGCTTGCATTTTATCTATCACCGCAGCTACCAAACTGGCAACAGGGCGATGCAGTCCGTTTGCGGCAAATCCTTCTAAATTTAATCGGTAATGCCTTAAAATTTACCAAAACAACTGCCACATCAGCAGGCTTTGTTGAAGTGACAGTTAGCCGTTCTGACCTTAATAATCATATGGAGATAAGTGTAAAAGACAATGGAAAAGGTATGTCTGAAGCCCAAATCGAGAATCTTTTTAGGCCCTTTGAACAAGCAGATAGCAGTATACAACGACAATATGGCGGCACGGGCTTAGGCCTTTCTATTACTCATAAACTGGTATCAATGATGAAGGGTAATATTGATTGTAGGAGCTTGGAGGGGTTCGGTAGCAACTTTATCGTGACCTTACCCTACCATGAAGTACCTAAACAAATTGATGCCGCTGATATCACACTAGATAGGGTTAAGGTGGCGATCGTGGGTGATGAAGATAAGTTTGAGACTGATCTTCAAAATCAGCTTCGTATTCACGAAGCGCAATGCGAGATATTCCCAAGAGAGCTTTTTAACGCACAGCTCATTACAAGCCAGCAATTTGATTATCTCGTGATCACGGCCGAAGCATTCCAGCAACTTACCACCGAAGGAAAAGAAGTCTTCATTGCAACAAGCAGGTGCAAATACATTCTATTAGATAACAGCCAAGCAGTATTACCTAGCCCTACTAATATTAGTGTTTCCCATCTATCGTTGTATCCTTACTACGCATATAAAGTAGTATCTCATATCGCCGCCTTGGAGGGTTTAATTGAGCTCGAATCAACAAACGAAGTAACTTCACACCCAAGTAACATCTCAATGCCAAGCATTGAAGAAGCACAAGCTCAAAACCAGCTTATCTTGGTCGTTGAAGATAACCTCTACAACCAAGACTTATTTAAACGTCAACTCGCCATGCTTGGCTACCAATGTATCATTGCTGATAATGGTAAAGTAGCATTACAGCTTATCGAGCAGTATAGTTTTGCACTTATTATCACTGATTGTCATATGCCGATAATGGATGGCTACGAATTTGCAAAAACGCGCAGGACACAAGAACAAACACAAGGTCTGCACTACCTTCCGATCATTGCAGCCACGGCAAATGCGTTAAGCGGAGAACGCCAAGTTTGTATTGATGCAGGTATGGATGACTATATTGCCAAGCCTATTGTGCTGCAAAAGCTAAACGCAAAACTCAAGAAGTGGATTACTACAGATATTCACCATAATGCCGACACCGCTATCTCAATTTCAGCGCCTGCTGTAGATAATCGACAAGAACTGCACCATATTGACCTAGCCATCTTGAGTGAATATGTGGGTACGGATAAAGAAATTCAGAGTATATTTCTAAAGAGCTTTGTCAGCGATACAAAAAAACTATTTGATCAAGTTGACTTATCCCTTCCCGAGCGTATACGAGATATGGCTCATCAAGGGAAAACATCAGCCAAAGCAGTTGGTGCAACACAACTTGCTGGAAAGTTAGCAGAGCTTGAGGAGTCGATCAAAGATGGTAAACCAGAAAAAGTAGAAGCCTTATTAAATTATTGTTTAGCGTTATTTGATAATGCACAAGCTGAAATAGCTTCTATACTTAGCGTAGAGGATCTTCCATGATCATTTGTTCAGTATCTAGGTCGAACATCTATGGCAAATAACAACCCCCTAATCATTGCAATTGACGATAGTGAGCTGATGCTCACCCAACTACAACTACTCGTCGCCAACCAAACTCCTTGCAAATTTATGGGGTACAACAGCGGCAATAAAGCACTCCAAAGTAACCTGCTCAGTAAAGCTGCGCTTATTCTACTGGACATTAACATGCCTGAGATAGATGGCGTCGAAATGCTAAGAAATTTCGCTGAACTAAATATCAAGGCACCTATCGCATTATTAAGCGGTGAAAAAGATATATTTATCAAGAACACCGCTGCACTCGCGGAACTTCACGGCCTTACCATTATCTCTAGTGTAGAAAAACCTTTATCTGCGACAAAGCTTCGAGAGCTATATAATCTCTTATCCGCATCAAAAACAAACGAAAGTAATAGTGGTACTCAACTCATTTACGGTAAAGAGGAGATACAAGAGGGTTTGCTGCGAGAAGAGTTTTGCGCTTATTTCCAGCCTAAAGTTGCCACCGGCACTGGCGCGATTATTGGCGCAGAAGTCTTAGCAAGATGGCATCACAACAAAGATGGCACTGTTCTACCCTCACAATTTATTGCTGTTATGGAGGAGCATGACCTTATTCATCTTCTCTCTTATAATTTGCTTAAACAAACATTGTCTTTACTCGAACACAATCATGATGTCATTGGTCATCTGCAATTCAGTATTAACCTCAGTGTAAAAGAATTGGAAGACATTAAGTTACCTGAAAAGCTAAAGTCTATTTGTGACACTCACCATATTCCAACATCACAGATCACCTTAGAGTTAACAGAAAGCCACCTACTCGAAAATATTAAACGTGCATTGGATGTATTACTGCGCCTGAAATTAAAAGGATTTAAACTCTCTATTGACGATTTTGGTACCGGCTACTCTTCTATCAAACAACTCAATGAACTTCCTTTTGACGAGCTAAAAATTGATCGCTGCTTTGTTGATGGCTGTGCGGCTCAATCGAATAAACGAGTGATTATCTCAAGCACCTGTGAGATGGCACATCAATTAGGCCTAGAAGTGGTTGCCGAAGGAGTAGAAAAGGCTGATGACTTAGTTGTGGTGCAAAGTTACGAGGTGGAGTATGTCCAAGGCTATTACTATTACCCACCTTGCACGCCATCAAAGTTTTTAGAAGCAGTTTTACAGTCTGCATCTCAACAATCACAATCCAGCAAATAATACTTTAGCTTCAAAAATAGGGAACAATATCAAGCGGGGTCAATTATGCACAAAAGAGATGTAGAACACGCTCAGAGGCATCCTAAAGTTATCATTATATGTGATGACCCTGCGGAGCTTACCGGTGTTGTGGATATTGTGGCATCTCAGGTAAAAGAATATCGGACTTTTACCAGCCACAAAGAAGTTGCGGAATTACTCAGTGAGGCGCCTCCTGGTGTCATTGTAATTGCAAGAAAAACCGTAGCAAAAAGCGTAGAAATATACAGCCTATTAGCCAAACATGGGTTGCTTAACTACGCCCACGAGAATATTTTACTGTGCGAAAATAAAGAGTCAGGCATCGCCTTTAGATGCTGTATGAAAGGGATCTTCACAGATTACTTTGTTTACAAACCCATGTATGAAAACTATCGTTTTCGTATGATCCTGCACAACGCGTTAGTACGAACAGAAGGTAAATCTGAGGTTGCAAAGATTCGAGAAGAGCATTTTGGCCGCATTGATGACAACTTGAAACAGTTAATCGATGATGCCGCTGCTTATCATCAAAAAGCAGATGAAACACTACAAAATGCTCGCCGTAGTTTAGACAACGAAAAAGGTATAAACAAAGTACAAGATGACCTGTTAGAAGAATTAAAGCAAAAGCATTTATCTCCGCTATTGGATGAGCTTGAGCAACAGTTGTCGGAAAGTGTTCACGAATTAACAAGGCGACTAAAAGACAAACAGTTTTCTATTGCTGAGCTTACTGCGCTGTTGACTGAAAAAGACAACTCTACTCATGCACAAACCGCTCAACATGTATCCCCTGTCGGTAATAACGGAGAATTGGATATAACCGAGCCTAAATCCATTGCAGCTAAACAAGAAGAAATAAAGATCATGGTTGTCGAAGATAACGAGATTTACCGTGAAATGATCGCCAAAATTTTACGAGATGAAGGCTACAAAGTAGAAAGTGTAACCAGTGGCCTCAGTGCCATCAAGACGTTAAGAAAGCATAAGTTTTCTATGGTTTTTATGGACTTATTTATGCCGGAGCTAGACGGTTACAACACCACCAAAAATATTCGTAATATCTCTCATTGCAAAAAGCTTCCTATCATTGCACTTACCAGTAATAAGAATAAGGAAATCATAAGAAAGTGGGCGTCTTTAGGTTTGACCGGTTATATTACCAAGCCCTCAACGAAGTCTTCCATTCTAAAGGCTGTAGATAAAGCACTGGCGGAAAATAATGAGTTAAACTAAACAACCTGAGCAAATACGCAAACATTATCAAATCAACCTCTGTCATTATCATTCATAGCTTCTCAACCTATGTGAGAGGGGGAAGCTTTCACTGGCTGAAATAAACATATGAAGAAGTATCTTATGACAACTAAGGCATCAACGTTATCCCATTACATCCATCGCTTAAATCAGGTTATTGATTACATCTATAACAATATTGATAGCGAGTTGGACGTAATAACACTGGCCGAACAATGCCATATGTCTAGCTACCACTTCCATCGTGTTTATCGCTCAATCGCTGGGGAAACGATTAACGTTACAGTAAGAAGAATGCGTCTGCAATTTGCAGCTGGTATGTTAATTCGAACTCAATATCCGATTGCAAAAGTGGCGAAACTCACCGGCTATGCCAGCATAGAAGCATTTAGCCGCGCGTTTTCTCAACGATATAAGCAATCTCCCAGCCAATTTCGCCAGCAAGAACAAGCCAAAGCACGTTACTGTGCTGCGGATTTTTATATTATGAATGTTGAAGAGGACTCCAATATGTTTACTGTAGAAATTGATAACACTGAGGCAATGTCTCTAATTGGCCTGGACCATAGTGGTGATTATATGCAAATAGGTCAAGCGTTTGAAAAGTTAAACATGCTCGCTCAGCAGCATGGACTTTTAAGTGAAAATACACGCTTTTTTGGGATATATTTTGACGATCCACAAACAATAGAGACACAACAATTAAGAGCGTTGGCAACTATTTTAGTACCTGAACTTCCCACGCCACTACCGCCGGAGTTTAGCATATTTTCACTTCCTAAAGGGAGAACGGCAACCTTATTGCATCAAGGGGATTATGCTTCTCTAGAAACTCCGTATGAGTATCTATTTGGCCAATGGTTACCAAACAGTCACTTTGAAGCGGCAGACATACCTGTAATTGAGGAATATTTAAATGATGTTCGAGATACGCAGCCCTGCGAGCTGTTAACACGTATTAGCTGTTATCTAAACTAAACGTCGTTTGTTATACCAATTAGAGCCAGTTAACCTTCCAAGTATGTTTTTACAGCAGTTTAGTTGGTATTTATATAAGACAGAGCCTTTGTAGCATGGTTATTCTATGTGAGCCAGGCGATAAAGACTTTGCGTTCCTGCAAAGTCACCTTAACCCACAGCCCTTCGGGTTCACCCGAGTGCGCTTTATTCATTGTTGCTCGACTTGTGCTTAGATTACTAGGCGGCAAGTCGAGCGACGCGAGCAGTTATTATGAACACCCGAAAAAAAGAGGAAGCACGCTTCCTCTTTTTAAAAGTAAGCTTAGAACTTGTAGTTAAAGCTCAATTTAGCATTTCTCTCGTTCCCTGGCATACCGCCGAGGAACATAGCTTTGCTGTAATAACGTTCATCCGTTAAGTTTTCTAGGTTTAGTTGAACATTAAAGTGTTCAGCATCAAATTTGACCGCAGCGTCCCAACGAGTATAACCATCTATCGTTGCTGTTGGTAAACCAAATGAAACTGAGTTTATGGTTCTCTCACTTTCGTAGTTGACACCCACACTGTATTCAAAAGCACCGTTAAGCAATCCAACAGGTTGCGTATACTTTATCCAAGTACTCGCAAACTTTTTCGGGATCCCTTTCTTCTGACCTGAACGCGTGTCAGAACGAATTTCAACCGCATCTTGATAAGTCGCGTTAACATTCACACTAATTCGTTCATTTAGTGCTAAATTCAAATCAAGCTCGACACCTTGTGACTCATCTTCATCATCGAAGAAATACCGAGGAACACTGACATTATAATCATCACCCGGTGTATCATTATACTCAGGATTCGCGTACATCAGGTTAGTACGTTTTGTTTCAAACCATACAAGTGAGCCAAGTAAGTCTTCATCAAACGCTGTAAAACGCATACCAATATCAAGTGTTTCAGACTCTGAGTCAGGTCTATTCTTACGGTTTGCATCTGCTTCGTCCTGAAGGCTGCCCAATACGCTGTATGCAGTACGACCTTTCGCCACATTTATAAACGTAGAAAGTTGCGGCATTACCTGATAGTTGAGGCCAACATTGTATGTCATTCCAGCATCATCAGTATCCAACTCTTTACCTTCTTCAGGTGAGCGATCAGTACCTAAATGTTGATACTTCTGCTCAACTGAAGTATAGGCAAGACCCGCTCGAGCAGTTAGCGCAGAAGTAATATAAACCACTTCTTGTGCACTAATCCCGTATGCTGTAAGGGTTTTGTCATAGTTACTACGAAGCGATGGCGCGTAATCCTCAAAAGTACCTGTTGGCCAGTTTGGATTGCGAATATCTAAAATGTAAGGAACAGAGCCTTTGCCATCAGCGTCATAGGCAGACCAGCTTTGTAATCGCATATCACGATTTTCATAGTTGACACTCACTAAGTGCTCACCACTAATCGAGTCCATATCCCATGTTAATTGCAAATCAGCAAAATATTGCCACGTTTTCTCACTTGCAACCTGACGACGATACTCTTGTCGACGAGCGGCATACGGATACAGCTCACCATCAACAACTAAAGGTGCTCTTGGTGTTGCATTGATAATATCGTAGTACTCATCGTTATACTTGGCTCTGCGTTCCCAGTAAACATAGTTATAAGCACCTGTTTGACGTACAAAATCTGAATCATAGCTACGCCATAATACTTGTTGAGTCAGTTTTGAGTTGCGATTTAAATACCAGTCATGGCGTAATTTAACACGTAACTCTTCACCTTCATTTGGACGAGAGAGTGGTGAAATCAGATTGCCATCACCAAGGTCGAACGGCTTTAGGCCATCAGATGCTAAAATAGATGCTGCTAACTGAGCTCGCTGCTCATCAGTGAGTTGCTGACCAAGCCACTTTTCAGCATCGACAATATAATTGCTGTCATTGGGTAACTGATCAGCAGTTACTAGGCCTGGCGCACCATCGATACTATCCCAGTTAATAATACGAACTGGGTCGCCTATCGAGTCAACCTGCTGTGTATCATCAATAAATGCTGTAGACAGTAATAAAGAGTGATCACTGTTTGGATCAAACCTTAAACTCGCGTACACCTCATCACGACCAGACTCAAGATCTCTATACCCATCACTACGCTCGTGATTGGCAACTACGCGAAATGCTAACTTATCTGTAATTGCATCGGTAAAATCTACACCGATGCCATACGTATTCCACGCACCAACTTTACCGCTGATCTCAAGCGCTCGCTCAAACTGTGGTTTTTTCTCGACTAAGTTAACCACACCTCCAGCAGCACCAATACCATACAAACCAGTTGCAGGGCCTTTCAATACTTCAATGCTTTCGATGTTAGTCAGTGAACGTGTTGGGTTGAAGCTATTACCCAAGTCTGCACCACCGTACATACCATCATAAGTATAGTTTACGCCCAAACCACGAACCGTTAGCGAGTCACCGATACCATAGTTATTACCGGCTTGTGATAAACCACTGACATTACGTAATGCTTCTTGAAGCGTAGCTGCACTTTGTGAATCCAATAGCTCTTTATCCACAACCACAACAGCTGCGGGAGTTTGCATTAGATCCATGTTTGATTTAGTCGCAGTACCTGACTGTAGAATTATTTTGTTATGTTTGCCATAAACACTAATTCGTTCAATGTCATCAGCAGCAAGTGCTGATGAACTGGCGCCGATAAGTGCCAACTTAACTGCAATACAAGATGCAGATAGCGCTGATGAGCGAGAGATTTGCATATTAGAACTCCAAACTACGCAATTGGGTCTGATACTATGTTGACTTAATACTTAAATAACTTCAGCGCGTGATTCTGCCACCAATCGAGTTAAACTTTACCTGTTTAGAAAACTAAACAGGAATTTTTCAACTAGTTATCGATAAAGTTTCATCACCTAAAAAGAGGTTACGTATTAAGCAAATTAGTATTAGAGAAATAGAAAACTATTTCCATTTCATAAATTATTTATTCTGAGGGAGTGGAGTTTATCAAAACAATCGCAATGATAACAACTATCATTTACATTTTATATTTGTAATGTTTTTTGCAACAAATAGAATTGAGTAAACAAATAGATATCCATGTAATTAATCTGTATCTATTTCATAATAGAGATGGAGCAAGTAAGTCACTCGTATGGTTTATTTAACCTGAGGTTTGGATAACAAATGTTCTAACTTATTGTTGCTAGAGCACAACTTGGTTTTTCCTTGTCTAGCCATAGAGTTTTAGGGGAAACACCGCTCACGCGTCCTGCTCTCGCTAAGGTACCTAAATCCAGTAGTAGGCAAGGCGAATTTACGCGCCAATCGCAGGCAATCGGGAGTGAATTCACGCAATTAGCACTAAAACTGGTTGCCAAAAAGACATGAATAATCCGCAGTTCAGGGGATTTACATTCAACGCCTTCACTTAAAATTGAAATACAGGATGAATTTGGCTCTCGTTTTCACCCCTCTTTGACAACCACAGTGTATGGTGAAAAGTTTAGGTATCACGTAATTGAGCTTTTCCTCTCAAATTACGTCAATATAAGTAACATGTTGCGCAGGTATCGCCATTCATCGGCTGATGGCACGAAATCAGCCACCTGTGCTTTGCTCTCCCAAGTGTTTTTTGGTCGTCGCGCTTAGCTCGCATACTAGTATTCTGGGAAAAAGTTTTTTAATACCAATTACGTAACGTTGGATATAACTCATAGCAGGTAAAGCTCACTTCCAAAGCAATTAAGATAAGCAAAAAGCTCACCAAATGCCCAACCTTAACTTTAGAACATACATAAGCACCTAACGGCGCCCCAACTACGACAATCGGGATAGCTGCAAGCAAGTAGCTGTTTATCTCTGCGGTAATGGTATTGAGATGCCAGGCATTGATACTGCTTCCTACAAGGGAGGTAAAAGTCATGACAACGACAGATGTTGCCGTCGCTTTTTTAACGTCGGCGTTGTAAGCAATTACTAACAATGCAAAAAGAGCGATATCTGCACCTGAGCCAACAAGGCCACTGGCAACTCCACCGATGAAGGCCACTATCATAAACCTTACCATCTTTGGCTGAATAAATTCACTGCTTGGTTGATGGTGGGCTTTACGCCACCACCTAAGCACCAGAGTCAACGCAAAGCAGAGTAATAAAAAGCTAAAAATAGATTTCACAAGGAGCCGTGGCGCAAACGGCGCAATAAAAAACAAACTTAGCGTTACACCTATGCCAGCCATAGGTAAGGCCATGATGATCACGTTCTTATAGACTGGGATGCGACGGCAAAAAATAGTGATTGTCGCCGCGGTCATACCGAAGCTTTGGATAGCGAGAGAAAATACTTTGGCAGTTGCAGGGTCGATATTTAATAGTTTTGTCATCACAGGAAATGCCACAGCTCCACCACCCAGTGCCGTGCCACCCGCAACAAAAGAACCTAATGCCATGGTTAACGCGATGCTCGATTCGCTAACGATTTGCCCCAAGGCTTGATAAAAGCCCTGGATCCAAATGAGCGTGGCATATACTCCCAAGGTAAAAAACAGCGGCCACATTGTTGGTCTTGCTATTCGTTGAAGCATGATATTTCCGTCTATAAATAAGAGGTTAATTCCTTACCAAAAGGTGATTTTAAAAAATACCTATTAAGTGAACGCAATTAAACACGATGAAAACATATTTTTCAAATTAATTTTACATTAACCGTACTATATTTTGAAATGAAGAAACCCACCAACAATAGTTGAATCCCGCGCGTATCTGCCTTACTATAACTATAAATAATTACTTATTACTTTTTGTTATATGGGTAATTTGCTTATACCTTAAGGCACAGTCATGACACAAGAAACTCAGTTATCTCAAATCTACCTAGATGCTAATGCGACAACACCAGTGTTAGAACGAGCAGCAGATGCCGCATTGATGACCATGAAGACCATGTTTGGAAATCCAAGTAGTAGTCATATTACGGGATTACAAGCAAAGCAATTGATGGAGCAGACTCGACAAAAAGCACGCACAGTGCTGGGTTCAGGTAACGGCCGCGTTATTTTTACCAGTGGCGCGACAGAAGGGATCCAAACCGGTATCTTGTCGGCTCTTTGCGCAGCAAAGAAGCAAATGAAGCCAAAGCAGCAATACACCTTACTGTATGGTGCAACGGAACATAAAGCGGTTCCAGAGTCATTAAAACATTGGAATAAAATACTTGAAATCAATGCTGAGGTTAAAGCCATTCCCGTCGATGGTCATGGTCGCCTAGACCAAGATTTCATTGCCAAAGAAGTGCCTAACGCTTTGATGATTTGTACCATGGCAGTCAATAACGAAACAGGTGTATATCAAGATCTCGCTGAGTTAGAGACGGTGATAAGAACAAACCATCCTACTGTTTTTTGGATGGTTGACTGTGTTCAAGCATTAGGTAAACGTAAGTTAAATCTTGCCCAAACAACTATTGATTACGCACCTTTTAGTGGCCATAAACTTTACGCTCCTAAAGGTATTGGCTTTGTCTATATACGAGACAATGCACCACTTACCCCCTTTATTGCTGGTGGCGGTCAAGAAAGTGGACTTAGATCTGGCACGGAAAATCTGCCTGGTTTAGCTGCACTTAACGTTATTTTTGATGAGCTATTAAAAGAGGGTAACAGCGAGTTTGTTGACGTAGAAACACTCCGCCAATATCGCAACCAATTGGCAAAAACACTAAAACAAGCATTTCCTACTATCGTGTTTAATAACCAATTCACAAATAGTGTACCGACCACATTAAACTTTGCGATACCAGGCTTTAGTTCAAAAGAAATTATGGACTTATTTGATGCCGCAAATATCCGAGTTAGCTCAGGCTCAGCCTGTAGCTCAAAGGTAACGCGAAGTTTTGTTCTCGATGCGATGGGACTGCCTGCATGGCAAAGTGAATCTGCTATTCGTATGTCTTTTGGCCCTGCTACCACTCAAGCAGAAATCGATGCTGCATGTGAACGTATTGGTCACTGTGCTCAAGCTTTGGGTCACAGCTGTTTAATGCAAGCCAGCAATGAGATAAGTAACAAAGAAGCACTCGATGGTCTGGTACAATTTAAAATTGGTGGCGCTTGTTGTTGGTTGTTTGCCGATAAACAGTCAAAAGTCGCAATCATTATAGACCCATTACCTGAGCTGGTTGAGCGCCTAAAAACCATTTTAGAATGCCAACAGCTTACCCTGCTTGCAGTTTTAGATACTCATGGCCATGCAGATCACGAATCAAGCAGAGTCGCCTTTTCGCTAGCAGCAACTGCGAGCGACCACCTTGGATGGCCACCTCAAACAGAGACAATTGAATATAATGGCCAACAACTCGCGAGTCTATCTTTTGGACGTTATCAGCTTGCTTTATTGCCCACCCCAGGACACACCGCCGACAGTGTTTCTTACATTCTATTGGAACAACTGCCAGCAAAACTGGTGATAAAGTATGTATTTTGCGGAGACTTAATTTTGATGGGAGCATTGGGTAGAACGAATTTTACCACCAGCTCCAATGACGCAATGTACAACAGTATCCAAGCGCTCGCCGAAGTAATCACTGAAGAGACCTTGTTATGCCCAAGCCATGATTATAATAATGAATTTACAACGACACTCAGCGCTGAAATGTCTAGAAATTCAATACTAAATCAAGTCATACAAGGTGAACTTTCAGCAACAGAGTTTGCCAAAGCAAAGAGACTTATTGATGCTGACATCAATGATGAGACGGGTACTGAAATCATGTGTGGTGCAGCAGTTTGCGGTAAAGACACATTTACCCTGCAAGAATATACGGCCACGGAGTTAGAAACACAGATAGCGAATAACCAAAACCTATTACTGATAGACATTCGTGAACCACATGAGTATGCACTTAACCACAACCGTGCGTTTGATCAAAATGTTCCGCTTACACGTTTAACCGATTTTGTTGGTAAGCATAGCCATAACAAAGCACAGCCGCTGGTTTTAGTGTGTCGTAGTGGTAGTCGCTCCCAAGCCGCTGCACAAGCCCTAGCCCGCTTAGGCTTTAATAATATCGGACACCTCAAAGGGGGTTATGCGCTCATCTAAGCCATATAGGTTGTAATAGTTTCCTTTCTGAAGCCCCTTTTGCACAAGCAAAGGGGCTTTTTTCGATCGGGCCTGTGTTAGTTTACGTAATAATACCAATTAGCCTTGATACTTACTCAATCTGAAGGAGTAACTCTGACGCTAACTACGTTGAAAATTTCTTATTTAGAACAACTAAATAGAAAATTTTTTGCCTTGCCTATAGGGATATCGGTACCTTGCTGGTAGCGGAGTTATCGATAAGATTTTCTCGCTTCAAAATAGACCACTTAATTAAGATAATTGGTATAAACCTGGAATTCGGATAATTAATGCCTTATCCAAACCTCAAATAAATAATGAAAGCGCTAAATGGCACATAAAAAACCACATTTACCTCAGAAGATATGCCCAGTTTGCAACCGTCCTTTCTTATGGCGAAAGAAATGGAGACAAAACTGGGAAGAAGTGAAGTATTGCTCTAAACGCTGCGCAAGCAAGCGTACAAGCACTTCTAAGTCACAATAGAAATGTCTAAGCGCATGATGTTAATAGAAAAATAATTTATTGTAACATTTGCAAAATACAGAACAACACTATTGATAATCACTATCATCTACAATATCATTTGCAAAAATTAAGTTTATAGGGATTAATCATGCGCTCATTCAAACATAAATACCCGACGCTTTTCGCCAGCGTTGCTCTTGCCTTATCATGCTCAGTAACCGCTCAAGAGCAGAGTAAAACAACCCAAGAGGACATTGAAATCATTGAAGTTAGTCCAAGAGGACTGATTTCGTACGTTAGTGCTACGGCTTCAAAAACAGCAGTTCCAATTATCAAAACACCTGTTTCTGTCTCTGTTTTGACCGCACAACGTATCTCAGACTTAGGTGCTGAAACGTTACAGGACGCAATTGGTTATGTTGCTGGTGTTTATAACGGTCCTTATGGTGTTGACACACGTGGTGACTGGTCAAAAATTCGTGGCGTTGATCCCCTACTGTATGTAGATGGGTTACAAAAACTGTTCGGCAACTACAACAATACTCGAACAAACCCATACGCACTTGAAAGTGTCGAGATCCTAAAAGGCCCCTCTTCTGTTCTATATGGTCAGGGCTCTACCGGCGGAATTGTAAATGCAGTATCTAAGCTGCCAAATGCAGATACCGGCGGTGAAATTTGGGCACAAGTTGGTAACTATGAGCGCAAGCAACTAGCCATTGACTATAACACTACATTTGGTGAACAACAGGAATATCAAGCTCGTGCCGTAGCTATGTATCGTGACAGTGGCACACAGACGGATTACGTTGACGACAACACACTTATGCTGGCTCCAAGTTTTACCTGGCTTGCGTCAGATGAAACTAAAGTCACCGTGCTGGCCAACTTACAGCGTAATGAGTCAGGTTCGTCTACTCAATTCTTTCCACACGAAGGCACTATATTACCTGCAAAATACGGTCAAATTCCAAGTGAGCGCTTTGTCAGCGAACCAGGCTGGGATAAATATGATACTGAGCAACAAGCCATCACGGCGATTATCGAACACAGTTTTGATTTAGACACCCACATTAAATTTTCTGGCCGATATAGCGACAGTACCGCTGAATATCGCACCATTTACTCTTGGCCACCTAAATTTGAAGCGGATAAACGTACTGTAAATCGTATTGCTAGCCTCACAGATTCAAGCGCGCGTAGCTTAACCATGGATCTGCAGTTCCATAAATACTTAGAGCTAGATGCGTTAAAACTCACTATGGTATCAGGTGTAGATTATCAAAATGCTGATACCGACTCAGATCGTGGCCGTGGAGTTGCAGCACCGTTAGACTTGTATAACCCTGTTTATGGCTTAAGTACAGAGTTACCAACGGCGGTAGTAGATAACCCTGAAAACACTCTAAATAATAAACAGCTGGGCGCTTACGCTCAAGTCACGGCTGAAGTAAACAATTGGGTACTCAATGCAGCACTTCGCTATGATGATGTGTCAAATCAGCTGCAAACTGAAGGCGCAAACAAAAATAGCCAAACTGCGACTACAGGGCGAATTGGTGTGTTATATCAGTTCGAAAATGGCTTGGCTCCATACGCAAGTTACTCTGAATCATTCAAAGCAGTATTTGGTCAAAAAGCGCAAGGTGGTGCCTACAAGCCACTAGAAGGTGAGCAAGTTGAACTTGGCTTGAAATATCAACCAGCAGGCACTGAGCACTTAATTACAGCATCAATATTTGAAATAAAAGATAAAAACCAAGTTCGCAAAGTGTCTCCTGAATTTGAAGTGCAAGACGGTGAGATAGAGGTGAAAGGGTTTGAGTTAGAAGCACAACTTGAGTGGCAGCACCTTGATGTATATGCCGCGTACTCTTATTCAGATACCGAGCAAGATATCACACCACTTTCCAGCATGGAGCTATTTGCAGCACAAGACTTGAGAACACTTATCACTGATGATGCTCCGCTTTCAGCAACTCCTAAACACCTTGCATCTATTTGGGCAACGTATCGAGCGGATAACCTACTTCCAGGGCTTAAGTTTGGTGCAGGTATTCGACATGTAGGTGAGACATATGACGGTAGTCGTACTATCGTCCTAAACGGTCAAACACTACATGAGCAATTAGTCACTGATAATTTCAACCTCATTGACATGATGATTGGCTATGATATTGACCAGTATCAGTTCAGTCTACAAATCGATAATGTGAGTGACAAAACGGTCATCACCAGTTGTTTGTATCGAGGCGACTGTTTCTATGGGCAACGTCGTACCGTTAGCGCCAACGTAAAATACAAGTTTTAAATAAGACGTTACTGATCGGCTATTCACTCCGTTATCAGCAATTGATAACGGAGTGAGTAGCAATTGATAACGGAGTGAGTAGCAATTGATAACGGAGTGAGTAGCAAACTAGAATTGGTAACTTATCGTCACACTGCCATCCGCACGCTTTTTATTCGAGTCACTACTTTCGCCGTAGCCTGCTATGAACTTCACATGCCAGCCCCTTTGGTTAATGCTTGAAAAGTAATAACTGTAACTTAAGCCGACACCGTTGGTGGTTTCATCATCAAACAAGTTAATAATTGGCTCAAAAATACCACATACAACATCATCATCTTCTTCACAGGCCGGACCTACATCTCTCGCCCCAAGCGCGCCCGCAACAACACCTACAGCATGTTTATTATTCGCTGATACCGCACGCTCATAACCAAGTAATAAGCCATCATCAAGTCCAATGCGATAACTACCATACCATTTACTCTGATTTTGCGCTTGAGGAACCGACACCTCAAGTTGACCAAAAAATGGATACCCTGTTCCAACTGAAAACTCCACAGGGTTCGCTAAGCTACTTAAACTACAAAAAAGTGCAGCAACCCCAACGGTTGTGTTGACTAAAAATGATGACATTGACTTATTCCCTCTGTGAAAAAGCAGAAAATAGTGAGTCACGTTCCTAAAGTCAACACGATATTTGTGAAAATTTGTTCAAACTAAACCTGAGTAATGCGTGAAAGTTCAGTAATAAATGTATCGATATCCGCCTGCTCAATCCCCAAGTGGGTAACCAATCTACACCCCTGGTAGCCTGGAGTGATGTTTATCCCTTTTCTCTTTAACTGCTCAGCGATAGTGAATAAATCTACGTGTGGCTCAACTTCAACAAAAACAATGTTTGTCTGTACTGTATGCTTACATGGCTTAAACCCCGGGACTCGTTCAAGTTTTTCAGCTAAATATTGTGCATTTTGATGATCTTCGTTGAGGCGTTCCACATGATGCTGTAACGCGTAAAGGCCAGCCGCGGCAAGCATACCTGCTTGACGCATTCCACCGCCCAGCATTTTTCTTAGTCGACGCGCTTTTTCGATAAATGCTTTATTACCCAATAATAAAGAGCCAATTGGCGCACCAAGTCCTTTGGAGAGACAAATCGTAAAAGAATCAAAATGCTTGACAATTTCTCTAATATCCACATTTTGTGCAACAGCGGCGTTATACACACGGGCACCATCTAAATGCAGCATTAATCCGTGTTCGTCACATAATGCTCTTGCCTTTGCTAGATACTCAAGGCTAAGTACCTTACCACCAATGGTATTTTCTAAACTGAGTAGCTTGGTATTAGCAAAGTGAAAATCGTTAGGCTTGATAGCTTGCTTGATCCGTTCTAGACAAATACTACCATCAGCCTCATTTTCTAGAGGTTGTGGTTGGATTGAGCCAAGCACTGCCGCACCACCCGCTTCAAACCTATAATTATGCGCCTGTTGGCCACATAAATATTCGTCACCTCTTTCACAATGACTCATTAACGCCAGAAGGTTTGCTTGCGTGCCAGAAGAGGTAAATAGCGCAGCTTCAAACCCATGACGCTCAGCCGCAAATTGCTCTAGGGTATTTACCGTCGGATCGTCGCCATAAACATCGTCACCAAGTGCTGCATCAAACATACTTTGCTTCATCTCAGGCGTCGGTAGCGTAACTGTGTCAGATCTAAAGTCCATCAATCATATCCAAATAAAACGAGGGGTACTCAGCATAACCGAAAAGTGTCCACAACAGAAAAGCTGGACGAAAAAAAAGGAGTGTCGGTTTAAACCTGCTCACTCCTTGAAAAGTCTATTATTTTTGTTACTACTATTGCAGCCCAGGCCAAGTGCCGTTATCAATTACTTTAGGATAACCTGGGTCTACTTTATCTAATGTAATGCTGTATCTCAGATAACGGCCGTCATCTAAAAAGAAGTAAGCACGTGTACTGTTCCACTTTAAAGCAGCGCTTATCTTGCTCGCATAGTCGCCCATCCCCGGCCAAGTGCTATCATTAATGGCCTTAGGGTAGCCACTATCAACACGGTCATCTCCTAAATCATAGCGTAAGTATCGACCATCATTTAGGAAAAAATATACTTTGTCAGACGTCCAGCGTAGTGTCGCCGTTATTTTGTTCGCATATGCAGCAAGCCCCGGCCACGAGCTGTTATCTATGGCTTTAGGATAACCCGTTCGTACCCTATCATTTTGTACGTCATAACTTAGGTACTGTCCCGTAGATAAAAAGTAATAGACCGTATTACGGTCTTTGTAGAAACTTGCCTGAATTTGCTCTGCATATTTTGCAAGCCCCGGCCAATTGCCGTCTGTCACCGCCACAGGATAACCATCATCAGTTTTATCTAACAAGGTGTCGTAACGCCAATAGCGTGCATCTTCAGAAAAAAAATAGCTTTTAGTGTTGTGCCATTGATGTGCTGCGGTCAAATTAAGCTCAGTCACACGATAGCCAACATAGACGCCCTGCTGCTCAAAGCTATAGTCATTGATACCAGAAGTTGGGGCTGAGTCTTGCCACTGCGACACACCCGCGGGTAATGTCTCAAGCAATTGATTATTACGATAAACCCGAGTAGGCGCATGTGCTTCATCAAGCCAGGTAAAAAGTTTATTGGCGTAATTTAGCTTACGGATCCCTACATCACCATACAGTGATGTACTCTCAAACCCCGCTTGGACACCCGTCTCTATTCCCATAAAGGATAAGATAGTTGGTACAATCGCAGTTTGTGCCGGGTAGCCATACAAACCAGAAAAGTCCGTATTAGCAGGGTTAACAGCCTTCGAACTAAATTCCTTATTCAGTCTCTTGTTAGAAGCTATGAAAATAGTTTTTTCTGGTTCTGTTTGCTCACCATGGTGACAACCAACAATCGGTGTGCGACCATGATCTGTCGTGACCATCACTAACCAGTTTTCACCTTTTCGCTCTTTGGCTTCAACGGCATCAAGAAGCTTGCCTAATCTCTTATCTGCATCTTCGACCGCTTTATTGTACGCAGAGCCGAAGCATAAGGCATGCCCTACGGCATCTGGTTCATCTAAATGTAGAAAAACGAAATCTGCAGAGTCATTATTTAATGTCGCCAACGCTTTGTTCAAATTATCATCATCACTGCCGCCTTCTGACCTTTGCTTCATTAAAGTGAGATCGCGTCGAAAGAATTGGCTATGGATAGGCCCCCAAGTGCTAAAGCTCGCAATATGAGCGCTGGCGTCATGCTCTGCGATGTAACGATAAAGGCTACGATAGGCGTTATTCGCCAAGCCAGAGTCATTACTTGGGACTTGATGTTTGTTCACCCAAACTCCTGTTAAAATCGTTGCCCAGCCTGGGCCACTTTTGGTTTTTTGCTGTGTTTGAGTTTTTGAGAGCCCGCCTGTATACGCTTTACTTAGAAATAAGCGGTCAAAATTTGGGGTATGATTGCTGCCAATTTTTTCGTATTGCAATCCATCGATCCCAATCAGCAATACTTTATTTTCAAGTGCATCTGCACAGGGGGTGAATAAAAGTGCAAGTAATGCACTGCGAAGCACGGGTAATTTCATTATCTTTCCTTTACTAAGATTGTCTGGACTAGTCCAAAAAAGATAATAGGAGGCTAACGTTAAAATCTATTTACAAAATAATTACATTGAAGTTTATTTACCCGACTTTTAGATCTGCGGCACTACCACTGTGATCGGCCAACTGCTCAAGGCTCTTTCCTTTGGTTTCTTCAACAAAAAGAAACACTAAGAAAAAAGACAACACAGAGAACAAACTATAGAGTAAAAAGGTAGTACTGGCCCCTAAGGACGCAAGCTCCCACGGGAAAATAAGTTGTACCGTAAAGCTGGTAGCATTATTAATCACACCCACCACAGAAATAGCAACAGCTCTGATTGCATTGGGGAAAATTTCTGAAAACATCACCCACATCACAGGCCCCAACGACATCGCAAAAGAAGCCACAAAAAGGGAAATACCAAATAACACCCACTTTGCAGGCATAGTAATACTTTGAGCTAAAATTTCGGACTTATACTGTGTGTACTCATCTGTCGTTAACCGATACTGTAGCGCTTGGTTAAACTCAACATCAGAGTGAAAGGTTTGACCAACAATTGAACTTAACGCTTGGCTTGGAAACTCTGCCATCTTTTGCTCAATAGCAATAATTCCTGCACCACTTAGCTGATAAGTCGCTTGCTTGAACCCCCAGCTACACAGCGCCATACTCAAGCAAATTCCCGTTAAGCCCACCAATAATAAAGGACGTCGGCCAATTTTATCTATGGTAAGTAGTGCAACTAAAGTAAAAATAACATTGATAAGGCCAATCCAAATGGCTTGTAAAAATGCGCTATCTGTACCTATACCACTTTGTTCGAATATCGTCGGCGCATAGAAAAACACCACATTAATACCGGTTACTTGTTGCGCAATGGCAAGCACTATACCAACGACCAAAGGAATACGCATGGGTTTACTGAATAAACACCTTAGTTTATTGGCTGTTGACACACTACCAAGCTGCGCTTTAGGTAGCGCCTCTGTCATCGCGCTAAACTGCAGTTGAGCTTGGCTATTGCCAAATAAACTGGTTAGTGCGCGCTTTGCCTCTGCAGTTTGCTGCTTCATCAGCAACCACCTTGGGCTGCGGGGCAATAGTACCAATAATAATACCCAGGCTAACGCTGGCAAGGCTTCGATGCCAAGCATCCAACGCCAGGTTTGGGTATCAATATACCAGTTTGTTATCCAAGCAGCGTCGCCATGGCTCAGTTGCAACAAAAAATAGTTAGTAAAATAGGAAACCACCAAACCAATCACAATATTTAGCTGATTAATTGAAACCAACCTTCCGCGTTGCTCGGGTAAACTTATCTCAGCAATATACATAGGTGCGACCATGAGTGAACAAAATGCCATACCACCAATAAATCGGGCTATCACCAAAGTCTCGAATGAAGGGGCAAGCGCAGACCCTATCGCTGAAAAAAAATAAAGACAAGCCGTCATTAGTAACGTTTGCTTGCGACCAATGGCATCCGCGACAGGTCCTGCGATCAGGGTAGCTATCAAGCCGCCAAGCGTTGGAGCACTCACCACTATGCCTTGCTGCCAAGCGGTCAACTTGAAGGTTTCACTGATAAAACCGATGGCACCAGAGATCACTGAGGCATCAAAACCAAAAATAAATCCGCCTAACGATACAATTAAGGTGTACTTCACTGCATTTGAAATCGTCAGGTGGGCCATGGTCACATTACTCTGTTTTTGTAGCGATGGAGTCGCGTAAGATCAAAGTCGGAGGATAGAGGTTTTCAACATCAGGTTGATGCTTTTCTTTATACACATGTTTAAGAACCCAACGCGCCGCAGCGTCGCCCATTTTACGGATTGGATTATCAATGGTCGTGAGTTTAGGGTAAAGGTATTTGGTAAATAACACGTCATCAAACCCCACTATTGAAAGCTCGATAGGTACATTGAGCCCAGATTCCCTTGCCGCAGTCATTGCACCAGAGGCCATTTCGTCGTTAGCACAAACTAACGCAGAAAATGGCAGCCCGGTTTGCATCAGCTGCGCAAATCCTGCCATACCATCGGTTTCATGGTACCCTCCCTCAAATGACAACGTAGGATTAAATGCCACGTCATACTCAGCCAGCGCCTTTTTGTGCCCTGCTAAGCGGGCCTTGGCATCAAGCTTAAACAATGGTCCACTAATATAAGCAATATCACGGTGTCCACGTTGTAATAGCGCTTGCGTCGCTAAGTAGCCACCAAGCTCGTTATCAGTATAAAAACAGCGCTCTGCAAGCTCTGGAATGTGGCGATTTACCAGCACAAGTTCAATGTCTTGCCCCGCAAGCTCAATGAGATATTCGTCGCTTACCGCTTCTGCATGAACAATTAAGGCGTCACATCGTCTGTCCAACAAAAACTCAATGGCTTGCTGCTCTTTGTCCGCATCACTGTGACCTGCCGCGATAATGGCATGCTTGCCCGAAGTTCTGAGTGTGCTCTCAATGGTACTCATCATGTCACCAAAGAAAGAGCCATGTAGCTCAGATACCATCAGGCCAACACTGTTGCTACGGTTAGAAGCCAAAGATTGCGCGATAGCATTAGGCTTGTAGCCTAACTCAGACATTGCTGCGAGCACCTTAGTTTTGGTTTTATCACTCACTTTTGCATTGCCGTTCATCACCCGCGATACCGTGGCTAATGATACACCTGCCGCTTTTGAAACTTCGTAGATCGTTGCCATTTAATTACTTTTTATTCCATCATTTATATTTGCGCACTATACCAATATTAATGCAAAAAGCGCATAACTTTAGCGCCCTTCTTGGCGCATTTTTAGCATCGCTTGATACGCTTTGGCACTTGCCTTAAGCGTACGTTTTTGAGTGTTGTAATCAACATGGACAATGCCAAAACGTTGCGTGTAACCCTCTGCCCATTCAAAGTTATCCATTAAACTCCAAGCAAAATAACCACGAATATCGACACCCTGCTCCATCGCTTGGTTTACTGCTAGCAAATGAGATTGGAAATACTCTAATCTTGCCACATCGGCTATTTCATCATTGTTTATGCAGTCCTCAAAAGCGGCACCATTCTCAGTAATATAAAGCGCTGGCAGTTGGTATTGTTGGTGTAAGTCTACCAGTAACGCATAAAACGAATCCGGTACGACTTCCCATCCCATGGTAGTGAGGTGACTCGATGTTGGAGCGACTTGTTCGTACCACCCATTGCCATCGGATTGATATACATTGCGGGTATAATAATTTACCCCCAAATAATCGATAGGCGCACTAATAATCTCCAAATCTTCTGCCTGAATATCAGGCTGAACCTCTTTTGGTAGTTGAGCGAGTAAATCAGGATAGCAGCCCTCAAGAATAGGTTTGATGTACCAATGGTTACAGTAATCATCCGCGATTTTTGCAGCGTTAACGTCACTTGGGCTGTCAGATGCAGCATCGGCATTAGCAAAATTAAGAACGATACCATGGCGACTTGTCGGGCAGTGTGTTCTTAGTACCTGCATCGCCAAACCATGGGCCAATAACAAGTGATGTGCAGCTTGTCGCCCTGCCGACTGCGAGCACATACCAGGGGCGTGTATGCCTACTTCATAACCAAGATGGGCGCTACAAAATGGCTCATTTAGCGTTGTATACGCATAAACCTTATCGCCAAGCGCTTTACAAACCACTTCACTGTACTTTGCAAAAGCCAGTGCGGTTTCTCGGTTTAACCATCCGCCTTTATCCTCTAGCGCTTGTGGCAAGTCCCAGTGGTAGAGCGTAACGAATACTTTGAGTTCTTTCGCTACCAACTCGTCAACCAAGGTTTGGTAAAAACCAAGACCGGTCAAATTTACCGTACCGTCGTCATTAATCACCCTCGGCCAAGAGATTGAAAGACGATAGGCATCTACCCCTAAACTGTGAATAAGCTCCACATCTTGTTGCCACCGTGCAATGTGCTCGCAGGCTTTGTCACCGTTACTTTTGTCCTTAATGGCTCCATCGACGCGACAAAATCTATCCCAGATGGACTCGCAACGAGTATGCCTAGCCCCTTCAATTTGAAATGAAGAAGTCGCGACGCCGAAAATATAGTCCGCCTGCAACATGGCCGAGTGTTTTGGCAGGATAAATTTATTCATGGTTAACCGTTCCAAGTTGTGTATTCACGCCCATTTGCAATGTGTGTTACTACTTCACGACGACAGACAAACACATTTTTTATTTGAATTCATGCTCGCTTTCTGCAATTATCAAATAAAATGTAAGCGCTTTCATTTCGCTAAATGTAAGCGCTTTACCAAAAAAAATCAACTAGGAGTTTCTTGTGAGCGTACCGTCTCAACCTCAGGTTTCACCGGCAGCTACGCCAAGCCAAAGCGGCCAGTACCGATTTGCTTTAGGCGCCCTAACCTCATTATTTTTTATGTGGGGTTTTATAACCTGCCTAAACGATATTTTAATCCCCTACCTCAAAGGAGCATTTGAGCTTAACTACACTCAGGCCATGCTGATCCAGTTTTGTTTTTTCAGCGCTTATTTTGTGGTCTCGGTCCCTGCTGGTAAACTGGTTGGTAAGATCGGTTATCAAAAAGGGATTGTGGCGGGTTTACTCACCACAGGGATTGGCTGCTTGCTGTTTTACCCAGCCGCTCAAAGCGCCATGTACAGTGTTTTTTTATTTGCATTGTTTGTATTAGCAGCAGGGATCACCATACTACAAGTTGCAGCAAACCCATTTGTTAGCGTACTTGGCTCACCAGAAACGGCACCAGCCAGACTCACCATGACCCAGGCGTTTAACTCGCTCGGTACCACAGTTGCCCCGTTTTTTGGTGCGATGCTGATATTTAGTGAAGGCAGTACGGTGGAGATAGGTGATGCCAGTGCAACACAACTTCCCTACTTAATGCTCGCGACAATGCTAGCTGTATTAGCTTTGGTTTTTGCATTTATCAAATTGCCGCGACTAAGCAGCACCTCAGAGGCTACCACGACTGGAGAAGCAAAAGCATGGCAGCATAAACATCTTGTACTGGGCGCCATTGGTATCTTTGTTTATGTCGGGGCAGAGGTCGCTATCGGCTCAACACTGGTCAGCTTCTTACATCAACCAGACATCGGTAATATGACAGAAGCTCAAGCAGCTAAACTCATAGCATACTACTGGGGCGGCGCTATGGTTGGGCGCTTTATTGGTGCTTTGGTTATGCAGAAAATTGCGGGACGCACCGTCTTGATATTCAACGCAGTATGTGCATTTGTATTGATACTTATCGCTGTTTTTAGCAGCGGCCAGCTTGCACTTTGGAGTATCTTAGCGGTTGGACTTTGCAACTCGGTGATGTTTCCAACTATTTTTAGTCTCTCTCTAAATGGCTTAGGAAAACAAACGGCACAAGGTTCTGGCATTCTTTGCCTAGCAATAGTCGGCGGCGCTATCATCCCACTGCTTCAAGGCATGTTGGCGGATGGAATTAACCTTCAGCTATCATTTTTACTTCCCGCATTATGCTATATCTACATCGCCTATTTTGGATTAAAAGGGGCAACACCTCAGCGTTTCAAGGGTAACTAACATATGAAAACCAAACTCACTACGCTAAGCCTAGCAGCTGTCATTACCATGCTAAGCGGATGCAGCAAAAACCAAGAACAGACTCATGTCGAGCTTGAGCCTACCCGTCACGTTGAGAACTGGCCTGCGCTAAAGCCTGCCATTGAGTATGATGCAGATCTTGAAGCTCAGATTGACGCTCTGCTGGCTAAGATGACACTAGAGCAGAAAGTCGCACAAATGATCCAACCTGAAATTCGCAGCATCACGGTAGCAGACATGCGAGAATATGGGTTCGGCTCCTACCTAAATGGTGGCGGTGCATTTCCATATAATAACAAACATGCAACGCCTGCTGATTGGGTCAAGCTCGCAGAGGCACTCTATAAAGCATCCATTGACGATAGCCTAGATGGCAGCACAATTCCTACCATGTGGGGAACCGATGCGGTTCATGGTCACAATAATGTGATAGGCGCGACTTTATTTCCACATAATATCGGCCTTGGCGCTGCAAATAACCCTGCTCTGATTGAAAAAATTGCTCAAATTACCGCAAAAGAAGTGCTAGCCACAGGTATTGACTGGATCTTTGCTCCAACGGTTGCAGTAGTACGCGACGATCGCTGGGGACGTACTTATGAGGGATATTCCGAGCATCCTGATATTGTAAAAGCCTATTCCTATGCCATCGTTAAAGGTCTACAAGGTGCCAAAAATAAAGACTTTCTCGGTGATAACCGCGTGATCAGCACTGTGAAGCACTTTGTCGGCGATGGTGGCACCGTCGATGGTGACGATCAAGGCGACAATATTGCATCCGAAAAAGAATTGATCGCAATTCACGCTCAGGGATATGTTGGCGGCCTTGAGGCCGGAGCACAGTCAGTTATGGCTTCTTTTAACAGCTGGCATGGCGAAAAAGTGCATGGTAGCCATTACTTACTCACCCAAGTACTAAAAGCGCGTATGAACTTTGACGGCTTTGTAGTAAGTGACTGGAATGGGCACGGGCAAATAGAGGGCTGTACTAACGATAGCTGCGCAGAGGCCATTAACGCAGGTATTGATATTGTGATGGCACCAAACGACTGGAAAGCTCTCTATCATAATACCCTAGCACAAGTGAAAAATGGTGAGATCGCACCCGCTCGAATTGATGATGCGGTGAGCCGTATTTTGCGAGTTAAATTACGCGCTGGATTGTTCGACAAGCCAAGCCCCGCGAACCGTGCACTGGCAGGCAACTCTAACCTTATAGGTGCCAAATCTCATCGCGTCGTGGCTCGCCAAGCAGTACGTGAATCTTTGGTGTTACTGAAAAATAAAGATCAGTTATTACCGCTCAAACCCAATCAACATATTTTACTCGCAGGAGATGGCGCTCATAACATAGGTAAGCAGTCTGGAGGTTGGAGTATCACATGGCAGGGTACCAACAATACCAACGAAGACTTCCCGGGCGCTACTTCTATTTATGATGGCATCAAGCTGCAAGCCGAGGCAGCGGGCGGTACAGTTACACTAAGTGAAAATGGGCATTTTGAACACAAGCCCGATGTTGCGGTTGTAGTATTTGGTGAGGATCCCTATGCTGAAGGTCACGGTGACAGAGCAACACTTGAATACAAAGCGTCTGACAAGTCAGATCTTGCATTGCTGAAGCGCTTTAAACAATTAGGAATACCTACCGTTGCTATTTTTATCAGCGGCCGTCCAATGTGGGTCAATCCAGAGCTGAACGCATCAGATGCCTTTGTAGCAGCATGGCTGCCAGGCACAGAAGGGATTGGCATTAGCGATGTGATCCTCGCTGACGAAAATGGTCAGGCTAAGTACGACTTTACCGGAAGATTAAGTTATTCTTGGCCAAAAACACCGACCCAAATCGTCAATTTCCAAGATGAACATTACGACCCCCTTTTGCCTTATGGTTTTGGCTTAAGTTATGCTGATAACGATGTACTGGGTGATAACTTAACAGAACAAATTGAGTCCGACGCTGGCCTAACCAAGGGCGTAGATTTACTTGTCAGATCCATCAATAAACCTTGGCAGGGTCACTTATACAGTAGCGCCCAAAACCAAGCGATCAATGCCAATACCCATACCCTTGGTGGTATCAGCTATCGCACAACCGATAGAGAGGTACAAGAAGATGCGATCGCACTCCTTTTTGATGGCAGTCGACGTAGCGGTTTTAGACTCGCCAGCGAAAGCTACTTCAGAGAGGATATCAGCCCAAATATTCCAACAGATGGTGCTCTCACTGTGAAAGTAAAAGTTGCTGCCATAGCAGATAAGCCGGTATGGGTTACCATGAGCTGTGAAGGCGAGGCAGACAAAAGTGGTTCTTGCAGCGCAACAGTCGATATTGCCGAGCAGCTTCAAGCTATGCCAAAAGGTCTATGGCACTCACTCAGCATTGATCTACGCTGCTTTACAGCGCAAGGCATGGACTTCACTAAAACCGTCGTCCCTTTTGAACTTACCACCGAGGGCGCGCTGGAAATTGCACTATCAGAGATAAAAATCTCGACCGATAGCACACCCACCTTGAGCTGCAACTAACCTTGATAACACGATGCGAGCACTACACTTGGCTCGCATCGCTTTCACTGCCTGTCTTTGTTCTCAATCTAACTTTTATACCAATTTACTTAATTAAGTGGTCTATTTTGAGGCGAGAAAATCTTGTCGATAACCAGGCAAAAATTTTGCTATTTAGTTGTTCTAAATAAGAAATTTTTAACGCTGTTAGCGTCAGATTTACTCCTTCAAATTGAGCAAGTATTAAGTCAAATTGGT
>NZ_RDBW01000026.1:0-73600 GCF_003934235.1 Pseudoalteromonas sp. J010
GTCGATAACGAGGCAAAAATTTTGCTATTTAGTTGTTCTAAATGAGAAATTTTTAACGCTGTTAGCGTCAGGTTTACTCCTTCAAATTGAGCAAGTATTAAGTCAAATTGGTATTACTGAACGTATTTTCCACTTTTCAAGGATAGCCTGTTGTTGGCCATTTTGACGAAGCTCTGCCAACGAGTCTTGCAAACGTTTTGCTAAGTCATCTGGAAACTTTGCATTTACAGCAAGCGCCAGCTCACTTGGAAACTGCGCTAAGATAAGCTTATGCTCAATCGCTGAAGGATCCAACTTTAAGGCGCTCAGCTCTTTTTCTAACGTTAGGGTATTCGTTAAGACGAAATCAATTCGCCCTTTAAACAAAAGGTTCCACAGGCTTTCATAATTCGATACTAGTACTAATTCATACCCTTCAGTAAAACCATGTTGTTTAAGAAATGTCTCGCTATAATAGCCCCGAATTGTGCCAGTTCGGTAGCGTTTCGCGGCATCCAGGTTTTGGATAAGTGTTGGTGACTTTTTTAGTCCTATGAGCGAGGCAGACGCATGGCACATAGTCCCCAAAAATCTATAGTGCATCTCACGAGTGGGGGTTTTTAACCAAGATAACAGCGCTACATTTGACTGACTTTCAAATTGATGACGCACTCTAGCCATCGGCATTATTTCTATTTCAGCAACTAAATTCGCCTGTGCTGCAAGTGCTTGAGCAAGGACAACTAAACCACCATCCGCTTTACCTTCAGCGTTAATAAAATGATAAGGAGGCAAATCTTCCGCCACAAAACGAACCACAGCACGATTCTGTGCTATACATTGAGCCGAAACAAACAGCGCGATAAGCAATAATGCGACCCGAGTCATTTTATCTCTATAAGCTGAATAATCATATCATCAGTGTGCCTGTATTCACCTTGTAATTCAATTTAGAGTGAACCCTAACATTGCTCATCCAACCAGCATAAAGCGCAACCTCCTCACACTGGTGCCTTTTAACATCAGCGACTACTCACAACTCGCGCTTTTTACTGCGGCCACTCCCTGCCAATCTTCTAGATCTTGATTTGGCTTTTCGGCACGAAACCGCCCATATAGTTCAATCCCCAGCTGATCTTCGAGAATATCCACCTGCACGCCTTTACTTTCTAATAATGGCTCATTGCCTGATGCGTTAGTAATATCTCCAACTACTACACGTTGGAAGCCACGCATATAGAGTAAAGTAGCACACACATCACAAGGACTGAGGCTGGTAAACAAGGTTGTTTTGCTAAAGTCCATACGGCCTGCATCTCTAATCGCTGAGGTTTCACCATGATTGTAGGGGTGGCTCTCTTGCACCAAGGTGTTGTGTCCTTTACCAACAATTTGATTCGTATTGTTGTCAACAATCACAGCGCCAATTGGACATCCCCCCTCATCATAGCTTTTTTGTGCGAGTAACACGGCTATACGCATAAAATCACTATCTTCAAACTTACGAGCCAACTCATCATTGATTAATACTCCAAGACTTTGAGTTGGCATATGTGCAATTGCGTTAAGTACTGCTTGCGTGATAGTTGAGTTCGCATTAAGTAATGGTGTCATCTGTATTTTTTCCTTGTAATTTTAGCCATATCCTAACGCGGTAATTTGGCTCAATTATGGAGGACATAGTCACATAACTTATCTAACCAGGGTCTTACCTGCGCCAGTGGCCAACCACAATTTATACGAAGATGATCTTGGTATAAATCTCGACTAGTAAAAGCGCTACCAGGGCGTATTTCCACACCGAGTGTTGCCATATATACGACCAGTTGCTCACAATCAATATTAGGCAATTTTAACCAAAGCGCCATTCCGCCTCGTGGCGATGAGATTTTGCACGTACTCGGTAAATGTAACTTCAGATAGTCTCGATACGCGTGGCATTGTGATGCAAGCACTCGATTGAGCTCTCTCAAGTGACGTTGATAATGTCCGGTTTCGATAAAACGTGACACCGCTAATTGTAAGCAAGGATTTGGGATCCCATGGAATGCTTGTAAAACTCTACTTACTTGATTTTTGTAACGCCCAGCTTCACACCACCCTACCTGCAAACCCGGTGCTAAAGTTTTCGATACCGAGCTGCACCAGATCACATAGCCGTCTTTGTCCCACGCTTTGATGGGCAATGGCATTGTATGGTTGTGACTAAGCTCACCAAACACATCATCTTCTATAATGACAAGCTGATTGTCACTGGCAAACTGTGCCAACCATTTCTTCTGTGTAATAGATAGATTATGCCCAGTTGGGTTTTGATGATTTGCAGTGATCAAGCACGCGGAGACAGGCAGTTCCTTCACCACACGCTCAAGCTCTGCTAGATCTAGTCCCTCAGGGGTCGACGGAATTTCAATCACGTTGAGTCCCAATGCACCGAGTAATTGCAACAAACCTTGATAGCAAGGAGATGATACCACCACACAATCCCCCGCCACCGTTACCGCTTTGAGCGCAGCCATGACAGCTTGAATACAACCACTGGTCACGACAAGTTGTTCTGATTTTATTGCCAGGCCTTTTTGCTTAAAGTGGTTTTCTATACTGTCTTTTAATGCCGTAAGCCCTTTTGCATTTGGGTAATGAAAGTGGTGAAGTTGCGGTGAGTCAAAAGCCTGTTTCACGAATTTGGTGAGCCGCTGAGTTGGCATAAACTCCGGAGTTACCTGTGCGGTAGACAGCATCGTATTTAGGGTAAGAGAAGCACTGTCATCTATACGTTTGGGCGGCTTGATTTCACTATTAAATTGAGCAAAATCAATATGATTATTTGTGTAACTCGGTTTGCATATATAGAACCCAGACTTGGCCTGCGCGACCAAAAAACCTTTATCCTGTAACTCTTCATACGTTCGTATGGCGGTACTCATACTCACCTTATGTTGACTTGCAAACGTGCGAAGTGAAGTCATTTTTTCTCCCTGCTGACGCACACCATTGTTGATGTCAGTAATCACCTGCTCACTCAAAGCGATAAACTTTCTCGCCATCTGTACCCCTTAACTTTCACCTTTTTGTATCTGTACCTTATTTTTGCGTAAGTTACACTGAAATTCCAGTAACCGTTTCACACAAGGAACACACATGAAAGCAGCACCAAACGCATGGCATGAATTGCCGCAGTTACTCTCTGCATTTTCTGAACTCGCCACTGCATTTATTGAATCAAGTAAAAATCGCCCCGTCGTAGGACAAAATATTGCGCCGCCTGAGCTCTGCCTGAGTGACTCCGGCATGACAATTGAACAACTTGTTAAACAATTTAGTGAGCACATAGTCCCGAACCTAAGTGTCAGTACAGGACCGCGATATTGGGGATTTGTTACAGGTGGAGCAACCCCAATTGCCACTTTTGCCGATTGGTTGGTCTCGACCTATGACCAAAATGTGTCTAAAGGTGATGGCTCAATTGCAACGAATATTGAAAGGCAAACCATTCGCTGGTTAACCGAGTTATTTGAGCTACCCTCAAGTTTTGATGGCCTTTTTACCACAGGAGCAACTGCTGCCAATTATTTAGGGGCGGTTGTCGCTAGGCAATTTGCAGGCCACCAGCAAGATATTAATGTCGCAGAAGATGGTGTGTTTGGTTTAGATGTTGCCGTCTTTTGCGCAACTCCACATGCCAGCATGTTGAAAGCGTTAGGCCTTGCAGGACTTGGGCGCAATCAACTTATTCGTATAAAAACCCAGCCAAATAATGAAGCCACCGACATCCGCGCACTAGAATTAGCATTAGACAACAGTCAAGCTAAAAGCAAGATTGTGATCGCCAGTGCCGCTACCGTGACAGGAACGGATTTTGATGACTTAATACAAATCCGCGCCTTATGCGACAAACATCAAGCTTGGCTCCACGTCGATGCCGCCTTTGGTATTTTTGAGCGAATTATCAATGGCGCAAATGGACGCACTAAAGGGATTGAGCTGGCTGACAGCATTACCCTTGATGCCCATAAGTGGCTCAATGTCCCATACGACTGCGGTGTGTTTTTAACTCGCCATCTTGACTATTTAGTTGCCAGCTGTGACGTGCCAGCACCTTATTTAGTCACCTCAAAGTGTGAGCCTGATTTCTTTTCAATGGGAGTCGAGAACTCGCGTCGCTTTAGAGCACTGCCGGTGTGGATGTCGTTACTTGCTTACGGTAAACAGGGAATTCGCCAATGGGTGGGTAAGAATATCGACCAAGCCCAGCAACTTGCTGACTGGTTTGCATGCTCACCTGACTATGAATTGGTGTACTACGGCAAGCTCAACGTGGTGTTATTCAAACCTAAAGGTCAAGACGATAGCGCCACCAAACGATTACTCCAAGCAATTAACGCAGATGGCCGCATTTTTGTCAGCCCGGGTAGCTGGCAAGGGCAAAAGGTGATCCGCGCAGCCTTGAGCAATTGGCAAACTGAGCAAGTTGATATAGATATAGCAAAAAGCGCCTTAACTGAGATAATCAAAGCACTTTAATACCAATTTTTCGGGTTATTTAACCTGAAGTTTGGATAAGGAATGGGCTAACTCTCGTTTTTTTGCTCAGATTATTTAGAGATGCTCTGTGCTAATGTGCGGCTATACTCTTCAAAATCAGCGTTGGCTAGATCTCCAAGCCCTGCCACACCGTGAGCAATAAACTGAGGTGGGACAAACAAGTAAGTACGTTTTTTAAATTTCCAGTGGCGTACAATGTGCTTTGCTTGATGCCTTGTTTCATCTAGCCCAACCAATGAAAACAAATCCTGCCAGTCACTTTGCGTGTCAGAGGGTGTGTCTGCAACACTTTGTGGCTCAATGCTCAACAAAATAGCCGACGTTTGCGGCACCCCCATTAATAATTCACCGATAAAAAAAATGCTGCCGCTGCGGCATAATTTTTTCTGCTCTTCAGACATGGAAGATTGCTCTGCCGCCCTTGCGCTTTGGTACTGCATGCCATTAAACATCGACTTCGCAAAGGGTAATTGTTTTTCAGAAAACTCTCGATTCAAAATATGCTGGAACAAGGCTTTTCCAAGAGAGTTTCCCACACCATCATGGCTGAAGGTTCCTTCTTCCACGTTTGTCTCTATAAATAAACCGGATCCGGCCAAGATATTTTTTACCGCTTGATAGTTAAATATCGAAAATGGTTTCCGAGTCACTGGATTTATAGTTGATGTGACCGCCTTTGTCATGGCAGCAAAAAACACACTAATATCAACAAACGCACTCTTTAAGTCGACGTCAAAGCTTTGAATGCTATCTGCCGTTGCGCATAACATAATGTTACCCGTTTCATTAAACACATAATGTTTAGTGATTGGCGTGTAAATTGGTTGCTGTGTTGCCTGTATCGGCGGCGCTGTTTTACTAAACCATTTTGAGAACATTGCTTTCTCCCAAAATTAGTTGCCCTTTTTAGCCGCGTTGTCCACAGGAGCGCTTTTTGAAGGCGGCGCAATCACGCTACGCATAGACTCAATCAGATTATTAAATTCAGGATCTGACATTGCTTCATTCAACGACGCCGCCTGTTTCACAAAAGCGGGGGGCACAAATAAATAGACTGACTTGCAGAGCGTCAATTGTATTTCTGTATGACCGCCTTTTAAACAGGGACCCGCTTGCCAAATAGATTTAACATCACTTGCATTCGCAGAGATAATAATTGGTGAGATAGAAATAGCGCCAAGCAAATATTCACACACAAAAATAATGGTGCCGACCTTTTTGTCCTGACTATCTGAGTTTGCACTAATACTGACCGAGGCCTGCCCCATACCCGCTATCATATCCATCAACGACTTACCGATAGAAGCAAGGTTACCACTGAGCCCCAATAAGGTTTGGATAAGTTGACCCGATAAAGTTACACCGCTTTGCTTGCTTTCAAACTCGATATTGCTCTCTGTCACTTTGACAAACAGCCCCGAGCTTGACACCAATTTATTCAGCGCATCATAGTCATACAAGCTAGTTCCTGCCTGCGCCATGGCTTTAGTGAGTGCGGCAAAAAACACACTCACCTCACCAAAGGCACTTTCAGCTTCTTGTGGCAACACACTGCCACCTGCGGTGCTATTGAGCGTGCTTGCGATAAATAAATTACCGGTAGCATTGACGGCAAACTGCTTGGTAGCAGGTACTTCATTGGTATTTGTTGTGGTTAAGGCTGCCGCTCTTATTTGTGCATTACTTAGTACAGTACCGGGTTGCGAGTTTGGCATAATCGTTCCTTAGGGCATGATTTGGCTTGTGTTATTTTTATATTGTGTTTGAGAGCTGTCAGCTTTGTCAAAAAGCTGACAACACCAATAGGTTTTAGTGTAGCTGTATTTGAAGCGCTATGATATTTTTAATATTACTCATCACTCGTGCAATTTTGTAGCGTTACATGGCCGTTAACGCGCGTCAATATTAGTAGCAAAAATACGTTCAAACATGCCATGCATCACTATCAGGCAAAAGATCAATATACTTAAGTTAAGCGCCAAAAACCAAATGCCAACTAATAATACAGGGTGGATAAAAATGATAAACCACCACGCTGCTCGACCCAGCTGATAAAAGCTATTACTGCTATTTTTTTGTACGCCCAGTAAAACGACTTTCCAATGGAAAAGTGTCCAAGCCAGTGATGTGACAATCAACAGTGTCACTAATACATTGAGTAATATTCCCCCTACCACCCTAAACTCCTTATCGGATCTGTGTCAATACAAGCTAATCTACAATCACAGATGGATTTATACCATGTTTTAGGTACAAAAAACAAAGCTCTGTTGAATAAAATTCAACCTCTTCACCACTTAAAATGAACACAAAGCAGTTACAGTAATAGGCAAATAATTTCACAAGGAATACAACATGTTTAAAACCTTAATGACTGTTGCTGCGATTGCATCCCTAAATCTCGCAGTTGCCTCATCGCTCAGCGCAACACACCACGCTATTCACTATGAAGGGCGTGTTAATAAAAACTATGAAAATGGGCATGTCAGTTTTAACTGGCCAGGCACGCAGCTTCACACAAAGTTGACCGGCCGGGCTTTTCATATTGCACTAAAGGGTTTCGGCGACCAATTTGACGTGTTGATCAATGGAGAGTTCTCGAAAAAATTACTGACGGATCCCAGTGGCGCTACTCAAACTTTTACGCTTTTTGAAAGTACCACAGAAGAAACCGTTACCATTAAGTTGGTCAAACGCTGGGAAAACTATTCAAATAATGCACAGATCGTAAGTGTCGACGTAGAGGGAAGATTAACACCAATACAAACGGCTAAGCCTCACATTTTGTTTATTGGCGATTCAATTAGCGCTGGATTTGGTAGTGAATCTACCCAAAGGCAATGTGAATGGAGTGAAATTGTCGACTTAAGTAACGCGCGCCACGCATTTCCCTATATAAGTGCTCAGCAGTTGAATGCAAGTTTCACCCAAGTTTCATATTCTGGCCTAGGTTTGATCCGAAATTGGGGAGGCAACCAGCCTCATCATACGCTGACACACTACTATGATAAAATGTCTGCTGTATTTACTGATAACAGCAGCTTTGAAGATAAATTTCCTCAACTCATTGTAATTGAAGTGGGTACTAATGACTTTAGTACCGATCCAACCCCTAACGAGCCATGGGAGAATATCTCAGAGGTTAAAACACAATGGGTGGACACTATGGTTGCATTTACTAAACAGTTACGAGCCCGCTACCCTGCTGTGCCTATTATTTATATGCCACGCCCTGCCTACCCGTATAACTTTATTATTCCAGCAACGAATGAGGCAATAGCAAGACTCAAGCAGCAAAACATGTCTATGTTGTTTAGTCACGTCTTTGATACCCCTTTAGAGGGTTGTATTTGGCATCCAACCGCCACAGAGCATCAAAATATAGCTGATGACCTTACCACCTTTATTAAACAAATGCGGTTAATGTAGTTAAAAAGGTACTGTTCATTTGGTTAATACTGAATGTTTAGCGACAAAATCAGGGGATACTAATCAAGGTGTATTTTAACTGATTGTTGACGTTGCACCGAAACACTAGGGGCAGTGACGTGTACTTGCCCCTTTGCGTAACCGCAGTATATTTTCGAGATTTGTTTGTACTCGACAAAGTCATGTTGGTGGTGCAGCTTTATGGTATGTGCGTTTGTCGTTGTTGTCTCAACAATAACTTTTCGGTATCAAACGTTGCTATACAAAGTACAGCAATTTACCAGCGACCCCTATACGAAAATAACGGGGGTCAACGGTCAGACTATCTACTTCGAGTATTATTTTAAAAATAGTAACTTCAATGACAGCGGCAAGGCTTTGATTTTCAAGATATCCATAAAAATGACTTATCGCACCACTTATATCTTTTATGGTTCGAGATAAAGGCAGGAAAGTTGCAGGCCTTTACTAACTCTGCTTCAATTTTTCTGCAATTTGGAACATATTAAAATTCGCCCGCCATCACAGAAGCGTGATTCTTTAGCTTTTGGACTATACCTATCGCTTTCCTAAACATGTACCAGTTGATGGTCTAGAAACTGTCAATTTGTTGTCCTCAACACAACGCGATAATATGAAAAGTTTCCAAGTTTCATGGAAATACGATATAAATGACGTAAAAGTATTGCTTTTATTAACATCAAGGAGGTGCCAAATGTCATTAGCCAAGCACACACTAGACTTATCACTGACGGATAAAGTTTGGTTCAAATACGTTTCTTTAAAAAACAAAAACGAATTGACTGATAAGTCTGAAGTGTCGCTCAATTCTATAGCTGCTCTGGGTATGCTAAGTGGTCGCGCTGAGTTTTTATTTGCCTTACTAGTCTTTGCCTTAGCTATCACAGCGTCGGTTGTTGATGGAGCATACCCACGCTATATTGCTTTTCCAGCATGTTTATTTGCATTTTTAATTATCTTTTTTACCAAAAGAGTCATGCTGTATAAAAAGTTCGGGTTTGGCTCTCAATGGGTTATGGATGTATCAAAAGAACAGTTAACTATCTCACCTCAAGCAATTAAAGGAAGAGCAAGTGGCACGCAAAAAATTGCCAGAGAAAACATTAGCGAGGTTGTTTTTCACTATTTATTGTTAAAGGACAAAAAAAGTGGGAAACTCAAAACCACAGCCAATTTATGCTTTGCTGAAATCTTATTAAAAGATGGAACAAAAGTAGAGCTCAATGGCACCAGAATCGGATTTTTCGACTTACTCTACTTAATGGTATTTTTCGACTATCCCTTAGTTTATCGCAATACATCTGCAGGTGGCAGTTCAGATATCGCTATCATTTTATTACGATTACTCTCCCTTTCTGCTATCGCCGCAAGTCTTGCTAAGCTTGCGCTTAACTAACCTGATGTTTGGATCAAAGAATGTTCCAACTTATTGTTGCTAAAGCACAGCTTACCTTTTCCTTGTTTAGTCAGAGAATTTTAGGGAAAACACCGCATTCTGCTCTCGCTAAGGTGCCAACACCTTTTCGGCAAGGAGAGTTTATACACCAATAGCCCGCTATTGGAAGTGAATTAACGCAGTTAGCGTTAAAGCAGGCTGCTAGAAAGGCATTCATTATCCGCAGCTAAGGTTAACGAAACTGATTTGCGCTTGTTATTGTTTAAACTGGATAATAAGCGCTTCTCCCCTTGCGCCATCGATTTTCTTAATGGCTTCGAGCATTTCAACGATTCGTTGTCGATCAAATGGATTGGTAATAGTACCTCGGACATCATCGACGATGGCCTCTAAGTACTTGAATAAACTTTCAGTTGCTTGTCGATTGCCGCTAGAACGAAAAAGGATATTTTTAAATGCTTCCAATACGTTGACCATAACGTAGCCGTCTGACTTCGCATAGTTTCTTATTGGAGTAAAGTTGTCATGCAGTAGCTCATCAAAAGACGCTTCATGAATATATAAAAGTGGTTCATGTTTAGCGTGTTTCAAGGAGTAATTAACATCATAAATATCTAAACGTTGGATAAGTAAAATACTCAGCATATCAATCGCCTTTACCGCCGTGCCAGGATCATTAATCCCAGGGCTCATAGCCTTCACTGCAATCTCTGAGATTTGTGTTAAACCATAGCGATAGTGGTCACTGATATATTCTTCAACATAAAAAATAAAGCAGCTAAGTAACGCATTACGTAATGCTTCCTGCGCACTGAGATCTTTATCGCACTTGAGAAATGGGTAACCTTTAACGGTAAAAAACCCCTGCTTCACTGCAATATATATTTTTAGCTCATGCTGCTCGCATAATTGACACAGTTTATCGCTGTGGACACCCTTAAAATATCCCTCCTCTGTACTAGGTAAATGATACCAGCCAGAAAAATCAGGAAATTGCTCAATAGGTTGCTCTTGCTGTTTGGTAACAATATCCCGCATTTCATTTTTGGTATTCTTAAATAAGTCATTGAGTACATTATCAACCTGAATAGCTCGGGATATTGAATGGATAAAAAACACAAAAAAGCCTAAAGAGAGCAGACCAAAAAGCAGTGAAAAGAGGACACCCAACGCGGGGATCCCGGTTTCACCATTGCCCATACCACGAATATTTATCAGCATGATAATGGCATAAATAATACTTCCGAGATAAAACCCCAGTACCAACTGATGAGACTTTCTGGTGATCAGACCGGGTAAAACTCTAGGTGACAACCCTGCGCTAGCATTGTTAAGCACAATCATCACCATAGAAAAGCTAAATACCGTCAACGAAATAATACTACCAACGAGTGTACTTAAAATTGTACGAGCATTTTCTTCACTGTCGACCAGTACAATTCCAATAAACGCCTTGAAGTCACGAATAGGAGCTGCATACTCAATAGCTGTGGTAATTAACGCAAAAATAAAGAAAGTAATAGCTAGTAAAGAGGGGTAAAAACCGATACTACTTACCAGTTCTCGATAATTTTCTGCCAACTTGCGAGGTGTGAACATGGCTATCCTTTACACTTTAAGGTTCCAATTAGCTTAACCCTGCCATCTATTTTGAGGCAAGAGAAGCTTATTTAGTGAGCGGCCCTAAATGAAAAGTGCTTAACGTGATTAACGTCAAACCTATTCCCTCAATTTACATATCTATTAAGGACACCGTTATTACCTAGCCTAGCAAGGCTGATACAATAGGTTAAGTAAGTTGTATAAAGCTACCTCAGCAAAGCCCAACCAAATGGCTGGGCTATTACTTATTACTGCACTATGAGTTTAGCGCCACCCTACCTTCACCTAAATCTAGGTAGCGTAGGGTCGCAAAAGATGAAGGCACCCCAACCTGCTTCACCGCACTTACCGTATAACTGGCGTAATGTGCTTCGTTTTGAGCGTGAGGTAACTGTGCCACTGCTGTTGCACTCGCGAGACAACTGGCAGTCGCAATTGCATAGTTTGGCAGTGTTTTTTTGCGACGACGTAATAATAATGCCGACACCATCACCACCAGTATGCCACCTACACTGCCAGATGACCGCGTTTCAGGCTTAATGTCTGGCGTGCCGGGCTTTTCTGGCTCAACCACGGTCGCAAGACTAACGGTAATTTTAACCACTCCCTCACTCACCGCTCCTTTTGTATCTTTAACCTGATACACTACGCTGTCCTCACCACTAAACCCGGGTTTAGGTTCATAACGTAGCGTGCCCTCAGTAGTAATACTCACCTGACCATGCTCTGCTGCTGCACTTACTAAACTCAACGCATCGCCATCTGGGTCACTGTCATTGACAAGTACATCTATCACAACACTGGTTTTGTCGTTGGTTTTTGCGGTATCTGCTTGAGTTACTGGGGCACCATTTACAACCAACTCAACCGTCACCTCAGCACTTGACGTCCCACCTTGACCATCTGCTATACCATACGTGATTTGGACTATACCAATGTAATCAAGCGGTGGTGTTAAACGTAATTGGTTATCAACTACCTCTACCACACCAAAATCTGCACTTGCTCCAGTGATGGTTAATGTATCACCATCAGCATCCGTATCATTACTCAGCACATCAATGAACACTGGCTGCGCAACAGCACTGGTTATTGCATCGGCTTGAGCTTGTGGTTGGGTGTTAGTGGTTTTCATTACTGCAATCCCGCCGGGATCGATAACGCTACGGTTAGCAATCCCGTCATCATCATTTGCACCACCATCTACAATTTGCAGTTGCACACACCAATCACCCGCATTCAAGCCGTCACGCCACTGCGTACTGCCCGGCGGTGGACAGTAACCCGGCTCACCCACTGCCGACAATATCTTGTTACCGTCTGTTGTCACAAAGTTTGTCCACTCTCCATCTCTGAACTTACGATAAATCGCATTGACAGGGATAGGCTTTCGCTGCGGAATCACAATACCGTAAACATCGCCAGCTTTCGGTAAACCTGTGGCAATAAAGTCAAACACGCCACCTATGTTGGTTGCTTCACTATCCGTTGGCAGTTCACTTTCTAATAGCTGCGCACCGCCTGTGCTATTTTGTGAAACCGTAGCGCCTTTACGTAAGCACACGCCCGGCTCACCCTCAACCAAATATTGACTTACATCCTTAACTTGGCCAGGGATCACATTACACTCGTTGTTGGCATCTAAATAATCTGGAATACCATCATTGTCTGCATCGGTATAACCTTCTTGGTTATCAGGGATAAGGTCGCCATCGCTGTCTTGATTACTGAGCGCTGGCAAACTTACCACCACTTCAAGATACATATCTTGCATTGATGATAAGCTGGGCGTTCCGTTGTCACTGGCGGTAACGCTCAGTTTATAAGTGCCCACCTCTAACCCTGCTGGGTCAAACTCAAAGCGACTGGACTCTGTACTGGTATTTTCTACCCCCTCAGCTCTCCAATTTAACGTCACGCTATCTTGTGGGTTAGCATCGGTTGCTTCTGCCACCACCGAAACCACACCACCATCTTGGCCAATCAATGTGCGTACTTGGCCGCTTTGTATTGCTTTTACTGCTAATGCTGGTGCTACGTTATCTTCCACTATGGTAACGGTTGAAGTTTGTTTTGCACCACGGTTGAGCGTATCGTCAAGCGTGATGACAATGCTCTCAGAGCCTTCTACTTCGCCATCACCAAACACATTAAAGGTAATACTACCTTCAACCCCTGATTCAATTACCACTTCACCTGCTACTAAATCATGGTCATTACCATCAGCCGTACCGCTTACTGAGTAAGGTACCGTCACAGGATAAGTTGGCGAGGTACCATTTAAGAAGACTTTTACCGTATGGCGCTGCTCTTCTGCTATCTGGCTGTCTTTGCTTAGTGAAATTAACGGGTGCACAGTCACCGTTTGTTGTTTCACCGCAGACTCACCATTACTATCTGTGGCTGTCCAAAATACTTCATGAATACCCGGTGCAAATACTGTGGTTCCATCTACCAAAGATACTGCCAGTGGATTACCACTGACATCTGTTGCCGTTGCATTACCCAAGTCCACTTTAGTGAACAGCCCTGTTGCATTGACTGTTTTATCTTCTGGTACGCTTATCTCTGGTGCGCCACTTTGTGCAGCACTCATGGTTACTTTTGCTGTCGCTTGCGCACGCATGCCTTGGCTATCTGTTAGCATATAACTGATAACCGCAGCGTCTTGTACATTTGCTTGAGGCTGGTATATCAACTGGTTGTTCTCGATACTTACACTACCGAGCGTTGTATTCGCTGCCACAAGTGTGAGCGTATCATTTGTATCAACATCGCTGTCGTTCGCTAGTACATCTAACACATAGCGGCCAGCTGCATCTGTAAAGGTATACTCGTCATCTTGTGCCACTGGTGCATCATTCACTGGCTTCACAGTGATACTCACTTGCGCCTCAGCCGAGTTCAGCTCACCATCATTCACCACATAGCTAAAACTATCGGCACCAAAAAAGTCTGCATTTGGCGTGTAATTAAATACATTGCCTTGCAAGTTGAGCGTGCCATTTGCAGGTTGCTGGGTAACGGAGAAGCTCAGTTTATCACCGTCTAGGTCTGATCCAACCCCAGTAATACTGACTGATGCGTCTTCCTCCACTAAAGTACTTATCGCCCTAGCAACAGGCGCATCATTCACCGCATTGACTGTAATATTTACTCTTGCTTCTGCGGAGCTAAGCTCACCATCACTCACTCGGTAACTGAAGCTATCGACACCATTAAAATCTTTATTTGGTGTGTAACGGAATAAATCACCTTGAACACTGACTGTGCCATTGGCAGGCTGTGTGGTCACAGATAAGCTAAGGCTGTCACCATCTGGGTCTGAAGCCGATGCGCCAAAGCTTACTGTCGCATCTTCATCGACGGAAGTATTGACTGTGCTGGCTGTAGGGGCTGTATTCACCGGAGCCACAGCATTCACTGCAATTGAGAACGCAGATAAAGCGCTAACGCTATTACCGTCAGAGACACTGATCACAATGTTCTCGTAACGACCCACATCACTCCCACGAGGCGTACCTGATAATGTTCCAGTAGTCTTATCAAATTTAGCCCACTTTGGTGCGTTAAGTATGCTAAAGGTCAGAGTATCGCCGTCTACATCTGTTCCCGCTGGTGTGAATTGATATGCGCTATCTTGATCAATTTGTGTTACTGGTGTGCCGCTGATCTCTGGTGCGTCATTCACTGCGCGCACTGTAACCTTAACTTCAGCAGGCTCCGAAGGTAACTGACCGTCAGATGCCACAAACAAGAAGCTATCTTCACCGTTAAAGTTAGCGTTTGGTGTATACAACCAAGTATCACCGCTTTGTGCTTCCAATGAACCCGAACTCGCGTCTTGTGAAATTTGGTATGTTAGCCCGTCGCTGTTAATGTCGATCGCAGTAAGCGTGACCAGCACAGAACTATCTTCATTAGCAAAGACCGTTTGTGCCGTAGCAACTGGCGCTTCATTAGCAAGCGTTATGCTAATTGGGAGCATAATTTCTTTTGCCAACTGCATGTTACTTAAACTATTTTGCAAGCTTAAATTGATAGCATCAGAGGCGTTTTTGCTAGAATCATGTTGATATACTAGCTGTCCACTATTAACCGCAGCCTGTGAGAATGGACTACCAGCTGTAAGTTTTTCGCTATCTTCTAGGGTGCCATCAAGGTTTAGGTCTAAAAATAATGTACCAAACTGTGGTGCCGCATTGATTGTATAGATGAGTTGCTCAGCATTTGTACTGGCTTCAACTGCATTTAAGTTAGTGGTTAAAATCGTACTGCTGTTACCTTGGTCTACTAGCAATGAACTAGCTAGGCAGATCTGTGAAGCGTTTTGTGCGTCGGTATAATCAAGCTCAACTGTCGCAAGTTCAGTAAAATCACCTAAATGTTTGACACTTAATGTCACCGAAGCCTTACTAGAAAAGTCACAGGTCGATTGTAGCCGCAGGTTTTCTATCAAGCGGTTAATATTTGATAAGCTACCCGTTGCTGTCCAATTCGCAGTATCGTTTTGAGTAATATGTAGCCCTGAACTATCAAAGCCACCTGCAACACTTAGCGCACCCGCGTTTGGAGTATTGTTGCGAATTGTTATCGTCACTTGCTCAGAATCCACGTCTTCAACACGCAACGCCCTAAATAGCTGTTGCGCATTCCAAGGCTCAGTGACCACGCGGGACATACTGTCTTTATTCAGCTTACTAATTTTTCTAAAATCATGCGCATCCGTACCACTTAGATAGACTTGCAAATGACCTTGCTCATCAACCGATAACACAGGATCGACTTTAACTTCAAACGGCACCTGATAACTCGCCGCTTCTTGCCACTGCCCTTCAACAATGCTCTTGACCAGAACTGTACTTGACCCTGCGCTAATATCGGTAACTTCAACGGTGTACGGTAATGTGCTGCCAACCTCAACTGACCTTAATGTTTCTGCTAACCGAATATTACTTGACGTACCGCCATCAAGATATGACCCTGATTTATTTGCATAGTAACTAAACCAATTACTGTTATATTCCGGAACACTAGACTTGGTAGTAATGAACAGATTATAGTTCTCTGGTTCACTTGCGCCTGAGAGTGCAAATTCATAGTAGTCCACAGCGTTACCGCTGCTTGTGAAGCCTCCATATTGATAACTTGGCTCTTCTCCATCTGCCAGAATACCATGTGAGTAACCCCCTGTTAGCATACCCAAATTAACACCTGTGTCTCCTAAATGAGATGATACAAAGTGAAGTTTGTCACCATTTCTGATCATCTCAACTGACTTTGCAAAATGAACAGCTTTGGCTACATTGCCATCATATACCAATCTCTGCGACCAGCCACTGGCAATACTGTACTTTACTAGCTGCATTAAGCCGTTTTGCTTGGATTGATAAAACAGATAAGGAACACCGTTAATATCTAATGCAAACCCAAAATCGCGACTAAGAGATGCCATAATCTGAAACCCTATCCCCTGTTCAGCAAGGGCTGGCAATGGCTCAACTTGTTGTGTGCTTGAGTTATACTTTAACACCTCAATGGAGGTAGTATCTTGAGTGTTGTCTTCAACCAAATAGGCAAAATATGGCGTGTTATCTGGGGCAAATGCGATTTTTATTTTACCCTTAGTCGTATCTTTTGCCGTAGCCGTACCTATTGCATTCCATACATCGTTCACTAACGCATACTGATGTACTGCACCTGCTTTATAAAAAGCTGCGTACATCTTACCGTTTGCGTCCGAGTTATAAACAATATTCGTGCTACCAATTGCATCAGCCAACACAGGTAAAGTTGCTTGTATAAAACCTACTTTCGCTTCAGAAGCATCATCGGTAGGATTAATTAACATTTTGCCAGTTTTAGTTTCTTGACGAGAGTAATAGTCTCTAAATTCACTGTCAGCTTTAACGCGGGTCGTGATAGTGAAGCTTGCTTCCGTTGTAGTTTCATCGCCATTGTGTAAAAAGTAATAATTTCCCGCTGTCAGTTGTTGATAAGACACATTGGTAACTTGGGTAATTTTTTCATCTTCAGTTAGCTGGCCATCTGTATTAGCGTCGTGATACGCTTGGAAAGATGCGTTCATTGCAACGTTAAATTGTATTGCGTTGAGTAAATCGGTCGTACCACTAAATTGAATATGCTCTGGCTTAAATTGAAACGCCTTACCTTCATCCGCAAATATTGACCCAAAGGAAAGTAAAGGTGCCAACTCACCAACATCTTGTACCGTAAACGTTATATTGTGTGAACTAGACTCATTGGTACTTGTATTCTTTACCGTAATAGTAAACTCGTAAACATTATCTTTGTTATTATCAAAAGGGTCTTCAAAATCAAGCTGTTTATCTACATATACGTAATATCCAGTGCTATCAGGTATAAAATTAAAAACTCCTTTATCTGCACCTCCGCTTACCACATAGTCAAAGTATTCGTTATCATTTGGGTTTGGCGTTGCAAACTCGTAAGGTCCAATATAAGGACTCCAGTGACCTTCTTCTACCGTAATATTATTAGATGATGTTAATACTGGCATCGTATCTGACATACTGCGCACTGTGACAGCATCAGAATTTTCGGATGCAAAAACCTCGTTGCTGGCATTGGCCTGAAAACCAGCTTGTAGTGCCACGCCACCTAGCAATATCGCTTGGATATGCTGAGTTATCTTAGTTTTTTTCTTGATACTTTCACTTTTCAGAGACATCAAATTACCTATTGACAATAATAAAATAAATACAAGGCCGATAACACTGACCACATCAGCCTAAAAAATATTAAAGTGTTGTAAACATGAGATAAAATAAGTTGGTGAATTTTGGCTATCTGACAATCGAAGTTACTTGCTGGCGCTGTAACAAAACCAAGCTTTTTTGATATTCGCCCACCACAGTTCGCCCCACTGTCTCAGTACGCGGACGGCAAGCAGCCTGGCTAATAGCTGTCGAAAGCTAAACCTAACGTAAGATTGGTACTTATCTCAGTGTGAGTACTGTTTATGCATCAAGCGTGGACAAACCTTGAAGTCTTTGAAAAGGAAAAACACACTAAATTACCCGCTACTGGGGCCCTCCTCTGTCATTCTCGATATTTGCAAATTCTTTATCTGTCTATACACCACTCAGACGTTTAAAAAAACAACACAATTTTGCTGATTATATACAAAAACGCAGTGATAAAAAGCAATTTATATCAAAAAAACAAGAGCGTTGGAGTTTTTAGTACCAAAAATAACAACAGTAAAATCAACACCTTTCGGCTCAAGATGCTACATCTAAACCTGAATTTATACACATCAAGCGCTTTGTGTTGGCTGGGCTTCATCAAAAAGCCCGATTAAATGAGACTGAACGTTTAATAACTTAGCTTCGGTAAGTGTATTATCATCTAATTTACTCATATCTGCTCAGAGCAATCTTCAGCACAATGCAGAGCAAAGCTCCAAATATATTATTCAGAGTACTTCAGGCGCAAATGCTACATTACCCACTTTTTTACTGTTCTTTTTCTTACACACTTTGCTGGTAAATGAAATTATTAAAAAACATATCAGAGCAAATTTTAAACAGAAAGTTTTTATATCCAAAACAACACAGGCCTAATTAAAAATATAACTTTAATATTTTTGACCTAAATCATAAATTTTCCTTTAATAAAGTCGTTAAATAATAGCCAAGCAGAGAGCAGATAGATTATCGTTCTCAGCGCTGTGAAGGAACCATATCAACAGCATCAATTATAAAACCAAATTAACTAGGTAAAACTGGTAAGAAAGTAATTTTTCATCTCCAGTTTAGAAATTTACTCAAAAAGTAAAAGCAATCTGTTAATTAGTTAAATGATTGGTGAAGTTGGTATTTGCACGGTAAAAGATAAATATTTCATCAACAGCCTAAAAGGCTATTTATTCTATAGAAAAGGAAAATAATCATGAAAATTGGCGTATTATTCACACTTATTGCTACTGCTACAATTGCAAATGTCTCAGCTGAACCACTCCCTTCAGAGCCGGGCTATGCAAGTGTGCAAGAAGTGTTGGAATATGGTCGAAAGTATCAAGCGGTCGATACCCAGCTGTTAGATGCTGGTTATCGCTTCCACGAGTGCAATACACAAGTTATTAACTATTTTGCACCGCCAACACAAGCAGAATATAGATATGCGCAAGCTGAGTGCTTGTACTCAATGCGCTCAGGTGGTGACTTTTCACTTCAGACTGATTATGCGACAGTTAAAATAGATATAAACTACAATCAAGAGATCATTGTGTATAAAGAAGCAGATGTATTGGTAAGCTACACAACGGTGTACTAACGAACGATTAGTTTATTTATATCAATTATAATTTAGAAACAGGGGGCTCCCCCTGTTTCTAAATTTCACCCAACCCGTTAATTTGAAATAAATTAAATTATAAAGACATAAAAACAAAACCATAAAAATTAACATTATAAAATTAAAAATGACAATTAAAATGCAAACACACTATCTTAAAAACAAATCAAGTTAAATAAAATTCAACTCTCTAGATGGCTATCTCGAATTATTTCAGTTGATTTTTTGACTGTGGGTATAATAAGTTGAAAACGCATGCTCACTAAATTTAACACCTGCCCTAAAATAGTTCGCTTGCTCAGTTATGAAGGGAGCAAACGTGTAACCTTGCTGTATAAGGTTACACGTAAAATGATCAATTTAGTTTACAGCGTCAATTCCGAAAGTATCAGGACAATTCCCTTGACCATTACCAACTACGCCTGGCGCAGACAGTAGATCTTTCATTTTATCTGTGTCAGTAACGTCTTTGGGTAATGCAATTTGTAGTTCAGTTAAAATACCTTGTTTACATTGTAGTGCTACGCGGTGATAACTACCTTCACCAAACTCTTTATCAAACGCGGCTTGAAAGGCACTACGGTCAGTTTGCTTGCCAATGTTTTGATCAATATAGTCACTCACAAAGCCCGACTCATTCACCTGCTGCAATAAATTCATCGCCAACGTAAAGTAATTATCCTCACTTAATCCAGAGCAAGTACCATGTTTCCACCACTCGTGTCGTTGCAAACAAGTACCGCTGGCTTCGCTGGGCATCACCTTGCCTAATCTCGCTCTAACATCGGCTGCCAAATCCAGCGCTGGATAATCACAGAATGTAGCGGGCTTGGTTTTCACTCGGCCACAGCTACCATAGTTTCTGCCACATGACTTTTTATTAGGCCAATAACCGTGCAAAGTAAAATGAGACGCATCCCATCGATTTGGTGTCAATGACTTACACTCAGGTTTATTACGACCGGTAAACTCACAAAATGCTGGTTGCCAACTAATGGCCAATACATGTGAGTCAAAAATACCCGGGTAATGACACTGTGGATCGCCACCTTGACGCCCCCCTCCTCGGCTATCTACGACTAAATTACTTAAATCTCCACAACTGGCCGACACCCAGCGATCAGGTGAAGGGTTATATGTTGTCTTCACTCTTACCCAATTTACTTGATGCGCCTCTTGGGCATCGACTTCAATAATAGGGTACGTTTCTCCTGGACTTGATTCCAGTGAACCGGGGTTGGTTCCTTTACGCTTAGACTGGTACATATCACATGACTGGCTTGCGATAAAACTCCCCTTGGCAGGAGTAGCAGCGGCATAATGTGAGGTTAGCCCTAAGGCCAATGCGGTGGATATAATCATCATTTTCATTTAAGTAGCTCTCATTTATATTCAGTCTACGGCTTTGGGGTGATCGCCTAGCGCCCTAATTTAGGATTGTATTGCGCTCTATTCACCATTTAAGATGGTTATAAAGTCGTGAAAATATTTGTCATTTCCCTAGCTATAAGCGAGTTCTAGATTTATTTAGTGGCAAGGGTTCAAAATTGCTTACAGCCTCCATAATGTAATTAATGCAAGCTAGCGCTGAAATTAGGAGCAGTCTCAAAACCAGTAAATTCACATTAAATAAACCTTTAATTACAAAAGATAGCAAAGCAACCTAGATAAAAGAATTACAACTCATTACAGTTATTCAGTTGCATCGTGACCCTTTATTAAATCCAGCTTTCGGTAGCATATAGCGCCGTGCACTCTGACCATTTGTAGCCGTATGTGGTAAACTCAAGCTGCTAAATTTTTAAGCTGTAATCTAGCGACGGACTCCAAGTCGCGACTCATAAATATAAGGAAATAAAATGAATGTTGAACATGTAATTCCAGAGGAGCACCAAGCACTATTGGAGGTTTGGGAAAACTCAGTTCGCGCGACACATGACTTCATCACAGAAGACGACATCGCATTTTTTAAGCCCATCATACTAGAGCAAGCTTTTCCAAACGTGACATTACACTGTGTGAAAGACAGACGTGGTGCTATTCAGGGGTTTATTGGTGTCCATGAAGGTAAAGTTGAAATGCTATTTGTTTTGGACAAAGCGAGAGGGCAAGGTATCGGCACAGCTTTGCTCATGTATGCCATTGAACAGCTGGGGGCGACTCAAGTGGATGTTAATGAACAAAACCCGTTGGCTGTTGGCTTTTATCAGCATTTAGGTTTTAACATTATATCGCGCTCACCAACCGATGATATGGGCAAACCATTCCCAATTTTACACATGAAAAGAGAACCCGCAGCCAAGCTCCCCCCTATTTGCTAAGAACAGTGCTTGGAGTCATACGCTTTGAGCACTTCCCCACACCTACTGCTATAAAGCTTCCAGTAAGACTATTTGTGATAATACCTTGTCGTCACGCTTGTGATTTTGAGTCGACATGTAGGCAAGGCAAAAATTTTGCTATTTAGTTGAGTTGCTCTAAATAAAAAACTTTTAACGCAGTTAGCGTCAGATTTGCTCCTTCAAATTGAGCAAGTATTAAGGCTAATCGGCTTTGGACAGTGCATATTCAAAAAAGTACATATTGCCGTTTGCACAGCCTTGCTCTGAAAACCCTTGCTTTTTTAATAAATGAACAGAAGCAAAGTTTGATTTGTCTACACCCGCAATGAGCTTGTGCCAAGAGCCTATTGTATTTGCGGTATGAATAAAACCTTGAAGTAATTCACTGGCATAACCTTTACCCCAATGCTGCTGTGCTATCACATAACCAATATGCGTGTTAATTTCATTTTCAGTATTAGTGAACAAAAATCCAATGGTTTCTTTATCTTTTAACGTAATTTGCAACAAACGACTTTCAGAGCACATCCTAGTTAACCATTGTTCAGCCTTACTTGCCGAGTCAATATGATGAAAATAAGCAGGCAGGTGTGTTACTACATCAGCGGTCAAAATATAGGGTATCTTTGCTATCAGTTGTTGTATTTGCGCTGTTGAAGCCGAATTGTCAATCTCATTAACTTCTAGCCGCATAGTTTGAAATGATAGTGTCATCACATCCTCGTTTTTTTGCTTGTTCGCTCGATTGTTGAAAAAGTACTATTGCGGTTGAGTGATTACTGAATCAAAATTGCAGGGTCATTCGCTTAAATACACTTCATTAAAATGAGGGTTTTTAGTTATAGCCTCTAATCTGTTTACTAGCTCTAAACATACCAATAGCGGCTCATTTCCTACATGTAGTTTTATACACTCTTCACCAGCCGTGTTTCTCGCAGTATCAATGGCTTGACCTTCTATCACTTCTCCCGTCTTCAACGTCAGTTTTACCATGTAATTAAATACACAAACCATTTCTATATAATCATGTTTGTCGCAGCTGATCATCTCTTTTACTCACCCTATTAGCCGACCAAAGTATATATTAACCAATGATAATATACCGTCCTATTGGCGACTTTATTGCATGATTTTCAGACACACAAAAAGCGGTTATCACAGTTAGTACTTGGCTTACTCAGACAACTTATACCAATTTGCTTAATTAAGTGGTCTATTTTGAGGCGAGAAAACCTTGTCGATAACTAGGCAAAAATTTTGCTATTTAGTTGTTCTAAATGAGAAATTTTTAACACTGTTAGCGTCAGATTTACTCCTTCAAATTGAGCAAGTATTAAGTCAAATTGGTATTAAGCATGAACAAGTTGAGGTTGCTTCAGCGTTATTACCGTAACAGTTCATAAACGTGCTATTAAAAAATCTTTGATCTTAACTTTCCCCCTCAGCGTATTGCCGAAAAACTAACCACCCAACGGAGATGACCGTGAATATCATTGTAAAGCTCGCTCTTGTGGCTTCGTTTAGCACACTCGTGGCATGTTCTAGTGACGATGACCCTGTTATAACCCCCGCACCAGAACCTACCGAAACTTCAATCTATGACGCTGCAAAAGCAGCAGGCTCATTTACTACATTAGTAGCAGCATTAGAAGCAACAGGCCTTGATGCGACACTAGACAATACTGATAATAAATACACTGTGTTTGCACCAACCGACGCCGCTTTTGACGTGCTCGGAGCGGAAACCATCAACGGTTTACTGGCAGATACTGACACGCTAAGCGGCATTTTGACGTATCATGTGATAGGCGCAGAGGTGAATGCTGAAGCTGCACTGTCGCTGGCCGGCCAAACAGCTGAAACTGTAAATGGTGCCAAAATAGCGCTCTCACTCAGCGGGGATACGTTATTAGTGAATACAGCAACGGTTACGCAAACAGACATAATAACCGATAACGGGATTATTCACGTGATTGATGCCGTACTAATGCCACCAGCTGACATGGCATCAACTCAAAATATTGCTGAGATTGCTACCAATGCGGGAACTTTCACAACTTTACTTAAAGCAGTTGAAACCGCAGGGCTCACCAGTGCACTAACCGGCTCTGACCCGCTTACTGTTTTTGCACCAACAGACGCAGCATTTGCAGCCCTTGGCACAGATACGATAAACACGCTGTTGGCAAATCCAGAGGTGCTTGGTGACATTTTAAAGCAGCATATCCTCCCTGGCAGTGTTGATTCAGTCACGGCAATGTCACTTAACGGCGAGCGTGCAACAACACTGTTAAACAACCAGCTACTTGTAACCATAGACGCTGCTAGTGATACGCTCAAATATGCAGATGTAACCGTTACGCAAACAGACATCAAGGCGTCAAACGGTGTGATCCATGTATTGGACGCCGTTGTGGTCGCAGATATTGCTGTTCCAGAGTCTCTTGGATTGATCCCCGTAGTTGCACAAAACGCAGGGTCGTTCAACACACTGGTAAGCTTACTTGGCACTACAGGACTGGATCAGACGCTTGCGGATCCCACCACTAAGTTTACTGTATTCGCACCAACAGATGCAGCGTTTGCGGCACTTGGGCAGGAAACTCTGGATGCGCTCGCCGCAGATCCACAAAAGCTTTCTGATATCTTGTTATATCACGTCGTAACTGGACAAAGTATTATGTCTGATGCAGCGGCTGCCGTAGCCTCCTCGGACACTAATATGGTAACCATGGCTAATTCAGATAACGCGGCGTTGAGCACCGTAAACAGCAAGCTATTCATTGATGACGCTGTTATAAGAACGGCCAATGTCAGTGCTGATAATGGTGTTATACACGTATTAGATAAAGTCATCATGCCACCTGCTGATAAAACACAAACCACCAAAACGATAGTAGATGTTGCAGTGGAAACTGACACTTTATCTACGCTTGTGACTGCGCTAACGGCTGCCGATCTCGTTGATACGCTATCTGACACCAGCAAAACATTCACGGTATTTGCACCAACCAACCGTGCCTTTGAGAAGATCCCAGCAACCACCTTAAACGCACTGCTTGCAGATGTGCCAGCACTTACGAACGTACTTACACAGCACGTTCTAGGGATTGAAGCGTCGGCAACCACGGCGTTAAAACTAAATGGCAAACAAGTGGAAACGCTAGCAGGTAACATGCTCGATATTAATGTGGTCGACTTTGCAGGTTCAGCAAACACATCATCAGATGCAGTTGCCTACGACATCAGCGGGCAAAAGCTAGTTGCGGGTAAAGCACTAAACAAAGCTGGCTTCACTTTGTATGTTTTCGACAATGACCTAACCGCAGATCAAAGTCAGTGTAACGACAGCTGTGCCACGTCTTGGCCACCGGTCATCGCCAACGAGGCACAAATAAGCAACATCCCAGGATTATCTTTGATACCTAGGCAAGACGGCACTATGCAAGCAGCGTATTTAGGCCGTCCGCTTTACTTTTTTAGTGGTGACACCGAGCAAGGTCAAAACAATGGTAATGGAGTGAACAATATTTGGTGGCAAGTCACACTTCCTACGTCTGGTTTGCAGATAGAAGGTAGCAACGTTATCCAAAAAGACATTTACACCGCCAATGGCGTGGTGCATTTAATCGATACGGTTATAACCACCGTAGATTAAGCGAGTTATGTATTATTTCCTGACGACCTTAGGTACGGCATCAGCCGTACCTTTTTTGTGAGGCAGCCTTCACTTCCCTCGGCGCGCGTGTTATATCATTTACCTTAATAAAGCGGTCAAATTTGAGGCGAGAAAATCTTACCTATAACACAGGGAACAACGATGACACCCACTGTTACCTACTCACCAAGTTATGGTAGTTTCTCGTTAGAATTACAAAGAATTATTTATTACTCGTATCAAAAGTGCTTAAGAAAATAAGGTTCTTGCTGGCATTTAAGTACTTCCTGACACTAAAGCCAGTGTGTCGCACACCATAAAGGTACTGTGGTTAACGCAGCTTGAGGGTTATCGCTACAGAATCTATTTGGTTAAGCCAGCAAATGTTCACAATTTGCTAGATTTGTGCGCCTTCGTCTTTTAAGGGTTTCACAATAAGCGATGAGTACTCGCTCTCGACCAACAGCACCATGGAAAGGCAGCTAACGCCTTAATATCTATTAAACACGTTCAACTCTAAAACTGTAACAACCATAGGCTGCATATCTTGCAATTACAAAGCTGACCTTTTTATTGGTTAAAAATTCCTCAAGATCTGTTTCTGCATGTTCTGGTGATGTCAATTTTGCGTCTAATATACGCTCGTTTTCACAGTATGCTTTTAATACAAATGTGTGACCTAAATAATCGGTTGCTGACCCATTTGGCAATGGCAGTTTATTAACATCAAATTCCTGACTATTTGAGTTAGCCAACACAAAAATGGGCCCATACTCTTTATACGGGCCTGTTTTAGTGAAAGGACAATAACTGGCCAATATTAGTTTCTCACCAGCCTTTGCACCACGAAGCACATCTCGACATGGTTCACCACCTTTAGCTTCCAATACTTCTACAGGCTGGTTTTGATCGTCTATACCTACATTTCTAACTTTATCTAAGAAATCCGATCTTACAGGTACTATTTTATACTTCATTTGACTCCCTCAATGGCTGACATTTTTATCGACGAAAAATGTCGCATAACAATAGCGTATTCCCCGCTGCATAACAACGGTTACTCATACACCCACTCTATTACTATCAACCATAACAATAACTTAATCAGGTGTCACCAAATCAGAAATAGTAAAAGTGTGTCGACTATCGCACAACCATGATACATGAAAAACACCCAGAAATATAAATATGCACAAGCAAATTGATCAAAGTGGGACTTATTATGGGCGCTCTTCTTTAGCCATGTTCCAAGCCCCCATGACTAGACAAAAATATGCTAAATATACTACTCATATTGCCTAAGCTGAATAACTGAAATCATTGGGGAGCAGTTAATGAATTGATCCAAGTCTGCACATCATAAAACTTGAGTATATCTCTTTAAAGGTTTCTAAGATAACCTAGTTCGTCATGCCTTTTGCATAAGGGTCTGCTATTTGAGCTCAAATCCTATATTGAATTGGTTGGACTCACAGGCCAATGTATTCGGGCCGATAAATATGGCTATATCAACGAAGCACAACCCATACACTCTCGATTAAATATAGAGCCAGAAACTGGATAAAACTTACTACGCAATTTTCATGGTGCAGTTGGCCGATAGCGAACAACAACCACTTACTGCGAAGCACTTCAAAAGCGGCGGCGGACGAATCTAACAAACTGCGAGCGCCTGCTGGCTTAGCAAAACTCACATCCTCCATTCTAGAATTTTCTTACTGTTGCATTCGCAGCGCGTTTTCGTGCGCGATATCCCATTATTAGTGAATAGATACGCTCGAGTGCTAAAAATTGGCCTATCGAAAAACGTTTTTGTACTCAATAATTGAAGTATTTTTATACTTTTTTTACTTCACTTCCTCAGCTTGGATATTAATAATGATGGGTTTCAGTTATTTTCTTTTAGAAAAAGACACGACTTGACCGCAGGCCTCCTCATGCTAAAACCTTGAGTGTTTTGCCTAAATATTAATTTTAAAAATTATTTAAATTCTCTTTTCAAGGAGTGAACGGTAGGATTAGTAAGGCCACACAAATTAGCTAACTATACATCTTTAAACAAATTAATTTTGAGTAATTCAATAATATTTGAGTCTACAGTGGAGCATTAACAACCAAAATAAAGGATTTTGCTTTGCTTATAACAAACTTACAATCATCATTTAAATTCGCTCATTTAGCGTTATTAACCTTACTATTAAGCGCATGTGGTTCGGATATAACTCAAACTTCGCCTTTAGTTAATGAAACTGAGCTCCCTAAAGAAGTGGGTATTGCACAAGATGGTGCATTAAAGCAGCATTTAGAAAGTATTCGACAGGCATATAATGTGCCTGCAATTACGGCTATGACAGTAAAAGATGGCTTAGTGTAAGAAATTGCCAGCACAGGCTATCGTGATATATAAAGCCTTGAGCCTGTAAGCGATAATGATCGTTGGGCGATCGGCTCTGTCGCAAAATCTATGACCGCTTTGCTCGCCGCTCGTTTAGTTGAACAAGGCCTCATTACTTTTGACACTAACGTCATAGATATATTTCCTGAACTGAAAGGCCAAATTCGACCAGAACATGAGACAATTACTTTACAGCATCTGTTGAGCATGACATCCGGATTAAAAAGGGACATAGATGTAAAAAATCAGCAGTGGTACGACAATACCAAGCCTTTAACCGAATTAAGATATGAGCTAACAAAAGACGTGCTTAATACCGCTGCAGTGAAAACCCGAAGCGAGTTTTGGTATAGCAATGTTGGTTACGTGATAGCAGGACATATGTTAGAGCGAGTCAGCAATCAGACTTGGGAGTGGCTTATTGGCGAAGAAGTCTTTGGGCAATTAGGCATCACTAATTATGGTTTTGGTGAACCGAGCTTTGAGCGCGCGAAGCAGCCCAAAGCGCATATTTACGAAAATGGTCACTGGCATGGGGTGACTGAAGAAAAAAAGGTTGCTCCAAAAGTATATGGTCCTGCCGGTACGGTGAATATCAGTTTACCTGAGCTTGCTGTTTATTTTTCTTCGGTATTAGAGGGAATGCAGGGAGATAACAATATTGTGAATAAAGAGAGTTACAAAATGTTGCTCTCGCCTTATAGTAAAATTGAAGACAGCCGTTCTGAGTATGCGATGGGCTGGTATGTCAAGTCAGATAAAACGGCTTTTGGTCATGCCGGTTTTACGGGCGCATTTTCGGTCAGTAGCCTGCTTTATCCTAGTCAAAATAACGCTTATTTTGCGGCAGTAAATGGCGATACAGATAACGCAACCAAAACACTCTCGCAAGCGTTAGAAGTGCTGATGAAAAGAAGCTCTATAGAATAGTCAATTTGAGAGCGTCGGCAAATGAAGCGTCGACGTTATATTCTATTAGGGTCTTAAACCCATCGCGTTTGGTATTCGGCGCTGATGCCATATGGGTAAACACTTTAAGACAGAGGGTCAATCTTGTAGTAACTATTAGGGTCAGATCTTGCTTATTGCCTTCATGCTCTTTTCTAAACGAACAACTGCCGTGAATAAGGTTCGGTATGCGCGAGTTTCGACCACAACTCCGTCTTTAGGTATACAAGTAGCCAAACTTGAGGAAGCGGATTGCGACAAAGTGTTTATTAATATGACTTACTTTGTTGATTTGTAGGTCGAATAAAGCGTGCAACGCCGCCATCCGACAAACCTTTTGCACAGCAGTTACACTTTTTTCGTAACTCTGTTGAAAAGCGCCCACGACTTTTCCAATCTACGGGAACACGCTAATAAAGTGTTATTGATCTAACGAGCACAGAATGAGTGTTTTATTTGATTTAGTTTTTAAATTTAAAAAGATAGGAATTAGTATGTTTTAGTATACTTTTGAGTACTATAAATAAGACTTACACTTCAAACAACATGAGGAGATTTGGGTGGCAGTCTTACCAGCCACATCCCGGCACACAAGTCATCCGCTGTGGCTGCTTCCTTCCGGACCTGACCAGGTTCACGAACTATTGTTGCGAGAGGACCAATAAGACTACCATTGAGGGCCTTGTTTGGCGCGGGGTGAATTATCTCGAAGATTACAAAAGGATGCAAGGGAAAAGTCAAAAAGCGTGGTTAACTGAGTGATGTTTAAACAGTTAGCCACGCTTTTATGTTTGTTAAGAGGATATTTGATTATTTGTTCAACGCGCTTTTGATTTCTTCCAAGCGCTTTTTCACTTTTTTCATATTTTCTGGACCCATTCGTAAAAACTGCTTTTGCGCAGCCGACAGCTGCTCCCATTCTGCGTAGGCATATTTATAGGTCACCGACTCTTTAATGAGCGGTAAGGCAGTATCCGGAATAGGTGTTGCAAGTAGCTCGTCGATGGCATCCGCTAAGGTGCCATTAAACTCATTCCCTTCATAGCCAATTTCTTCGTATGCTTCTTCAAACAATGGTTTGTATTGGTCATATAATCTTACAACCTGTGCTGTGCTCATCGTGTCAAACATTGCAACGTAAGGGGTGTAACGCTCATAACTATTTGGATCTGTAATAATTATATCGTCATCTATCACACTAAAGTTATCTTGTGGTTTTACTACTGGTGAGTGTTTTTCTGCAATTTTTCCTTTAGCTAAATTATCCACATACACCACAGTGCGACGAATTACATCATCATCAGCTAATAACTTGACCGCTTGATTTGACATAAAATTAGCAACGGCTGCTTTTATTTCTGTATCGCTTTGTGATAACGGCGGTAAAACTAGTGCTTCAGGCTCTGCGATTGCGGTGGGTGCAAGTGTTTCTGGCTCACGAGTGTCTGGTATTTCGCGCTCAGCCTCGGGCTCTACCAGCACTTCTGGTTCGACTTCTGTTGCAGTATTCACAACTGACGTTTGTGCTGGTTCTGGTACCACAATATCCTGTTTAACCTTTTGATTTTCCGATGGCGGAGTATCTTTTTGTGCGAGCACAAAAACAGCCACAATAATTAATGCTAATACAACTACTGCGGCAAACAGTAATTGGCTGTTAGAAGGTTTTTTGTTGCCTTCTCGATGATTCTCTGACATGGGGACTCCCTCTTCGTCATTGTTGATACGCGTTAATGTAAAACTATCACCAAATACTTGACTAATAACTTAATGCGCGCTGAAACCCTAAAAAAATGCGTTGTGGTGCAAACTCTGACTACACCTTGTTCAAACATTTGATCTGAATAAAAATACTTGAGCACCGAACTTAAGTTCAGTACATTGAAGTTAAACTAAATCGCCACTTCATTAAATACAAAATCGCGCCAATTAGCGACCAAATTAACGCGCTAGTTTGTTAAAATTTGTTTGTGCCACCTTAGCGTTTTAGTGCTTTACCTTCAAAATAATAATCTAGGAGCGAGTGTTTCAGACAACTTGGGTTTTAGCTTGGTTCAACTAGAATAAATAATACAATCTACAGGCGACTTAAGGACACAGTGGCAGTTTACTACTAAAAATAACGTATTTACTGGAGTTATCAACTCTTTGTATCTATCGCATTACAACATCAACAAAGATAAATAACGCATAAAAAGACCAATTTGAACAGCAGGATAGCCTCTTTTGAGAAAGCATAGAACGAGTGATAAAAAAATTGCATTACTTCTGACCGGAGGTGGTGCAAGAGCCGCGTATCAAGTCGGCGTACTCAAAGCATTAGCACAAAGTATGCCTCGCACCTCCCCTTTGCCATTTGACATCATTACGGGCACCTCGGCAGGTGCGATAAACTCGGCAGGTATTGCATGCTATGCCTCTTGCTTTCATTTAGCCGTAAAGAAAGTAGAGTATATCTGGAAAAACTTCAGCACAGATATGGTCTATAAAAGTTCATTTTCAGGTGCGTATGGTCACTTATTAGTAAACATGTTGCGAAGCTTTCAAGCGCAATATCTTAATCAGCCACCAGCAAGCTTACTAAACAATTCACCGCTTCGAAAACTGCTGGCTAATGTACTTGATTTAAATCGCATTGACCATAATTTACATCGCCGTTTTCTTGACGCCGTCGCAATTACAGTTTCAAGCTATTCAACTGGTAAGTCCGTAGCGTTTTATCAGGCAAACAATGCCACTCCTTGGCAACGCTCAAAACGAGTTGGTGTGCCTGGCAATATATCTCTAGATCTGCTCATGGCAAGCTCAGCCATACCTATGGTATTCCCAAGTGTTAGGGTTAAACACCATTATTATGGCGATGGTTCTATTCACCAACTTTCTCCATTAAGTCCCGCAATTCACTTGGGGGCAGATAAAATCTTTGTGATTGGCGTAGAACAGCCTAAACTGCCTCAGCCGCTTGGGTACGAGCCGCATTTCCCTGGAATGTCTGTGGTTGCGGGTCATCTCCTCGATAGCGTATTTAGCGATACCTTAAACTCAGATATTGAGCGGCTAGAACGAGTCAACCGAACTGTGAGCCTGTTACCAGCCCGAGAAAAGCATAAAGAGCTCAAACGGATCGATCACCTGATAATCAACCCTAAGCTCAACTTTAGCGAAGTCGCTGATCATTATTATGATGATATGCCATTGGCCATAAAGCTATTGCTCAGGACTATGGGGGTTAAAAAACACTCACCGTCGAGTTTAACCAGTTACTTGCTTTTTGAGAGAACATACACCCAAAAACTTATTGAGCTTGGGTTTGAAGACGGCATGAATCGTTTGGATGAAATCAGAGCATTTTTGGAACTCCAGTAAGATTTAAAATAATAAAAACAGGTAGTAAAATGTATAAATTTGCAATAAGCGCATTTGCATTTATCGCACTCGGAGCCATGCCATTTAGCGCGATTAGCAATACATTCGATGTGGTTCAGACCATCCAAAATAACACGGCAGGGTTTAGTGGCTTAGATAACCCTAGAACGCTGCGTTTCAACCTTCAAGGTACGCGGGCTGTTGCAGTCAGTGGCGATGACAACGCATTGGTTACATTTGCACTCAACGAAAATGGGCTCTTGTTCCAAGATCAACACTTTCAATCGAGCGATACTCAGCCACTATTACTTACTGGCGCATCTGATGCGGTATTTGTAAATAGCAACCTCATTCTTAACACTAGCTTTTACGATGGCGCCTTGAATGTGTTTGCAAAAGATAACGCGGGTAAGTTTAACCTTGTGCAAAGCTTTTCTGATGAAGTGTCTTACAAAGTGGTGTTTGATCCGACCAAGAACACCTCTGTCCAAGACACCCTGGGCTTATTTGCACCTTGGAAAATTAGCTTAAGTGATGACAAAAACGACGCCTTTATCCCAAGTTATAAAAGTAATACAGTCACTGCTTTTAAGATAACCTCAGCAAACAGAGTGACGTGGCTCGGCCCTATCGATGGCGCTGAGCAGACTGATATGGGTGGGCCTGTAGATGTGTTAATAAATAAAAAGGTTGATGAGCTTATCGTTGCAGGGTACGAAGGTGATGTCATTACGCTGTGGCATCAAACCAACGGCACTTATGCGATGAAGCAGCGCATCGTTAAAAACGACAGTAACCTGCGCGCCCTCAGTAAACCACAAGCCTTGGCATCAAGCCCAAACTTTACTATTTTTTATGTTGCAGCAGCAGGCAGTAGCAGCATTTTAGTGTTTGAGCGTCAACAAAACGGTCAATACCATTTGCTCCAAACCATTGATGCAAGCCAAGTAGGCAAGCCTCTAAATGGCGTATCTAGCATCTTACTTGATGCTGATAGCAAAAGATTGTACGCAGCCTCTGAAAGTAGCTCTGGCATTGCTGTGTTTAGCGTTAGCGCGACGGGCAAGCTCACACATATCGAAAATTTTGATGATTTGACCAATCCCTTAGCCAATATATCAGCCTTGGCTTTTATGGCTAAAACAAATCTCTTAGCTGTACCTCTTGCAAAACAAGATACCATCAAAATACTCAAAATAAGGAAGTAGTAACGCATGTGGCCAACTAATAACCCCCTGATAGGACACCATGTCACCCTTGAACCATTATCAACAACACATATTGATGCGCTGGAACGGGCTGTACAAGACGGTGAAGCGTGGAAGCTTTGGTATGCTAATGTCCCCACGCCACAAGATATGGAACGCTATGTTAACACAGCAATAAGTCAAGCACCTGAAGGCAATCTTGCCTACGCGGTGAAGCTAAATAGCAGCAACGAAATCGTAGGAACCACCCGCTATTACAATGCAGATATCGCTAATCGCCGCGCCATGCTGGGCTATACTTGGTACAGCGATAAAGTGCGTCGAACGGCGGTAAATACGGAGTGTAAACTTTTGCTGTTACAGCAGCTTTTTGAAGATTTTGATGCCATTGCAGTCGAGTTTAGAACCCACTTTTTTAATCACGCTTCTCGAAGTGCTATTGAGCGCCTTGGTGCTAAGCTAGATGGTATCTTACGCAGCCACCAAATTGGTAGAAATGGTGAGTTAAGAGACACCGTAGTGTATTCGATTATCGCCTCAGAATGGCCCACCGTTAAGCAGCATTTATTGAGTAAACTCGACAAGTAACTCGAAAAAGCATAAAGATCGCGGCGAAAAACTGCTCCCACTTCGTGTTGTCGGGGATGCTCTATGTGGCGAGCTATGAAAACAGAAAAGCACACAAGATCGCAGGGTAAAGCTGTTCCTACCCGTGTGGTAGGAGACGCTTTATGCGGCGAGCTGTGAAAACAGAAAAACACAAGATCGCAGGATAAACCTGCACCTCCCCGTGTGGTAGGAGGCGCTTTATGCGCCGAGCCATGAAAACAGAAAAACACAAGATCGCAGGGTAAAGCTGTTCCTACTTCGTGTTGTAGGAGGCGCTTTATGTGGCGAGCTATGAAAACAGAAAAGCACACAAGATCGCAGGGTAAAGCTGTTCCTACTTCGTGTTGTAGGAGGCGCTTTATGCGCCGAACTGTGAAAACAGAAAAACACAAGATCGCAGTGTAAAGTTGTTCCTACTCCATGTTGTAGGAGACGCTTTATGCAGCGAACTGTGAAAACAGAAAAACACAAGATCGCAAGGTAAACTTGCTCCTACTTCGTGTTGTCAGAGGCGCTTTATGCAGCGAACTGTGAAAACAGAAAAAACACAAGATCGCAGGGTAAACCTGCTCCTACTCCGTTTAGTAGGAGACGCTTTATGCAGCGAACTGTGAAAACAGAAAAAACACAAGATCGAAGGGTAAACTTGCTCCTACTCCATGTATTACGCTGATGCAACATCATTACGGAAGGCCGTCGAGCAAGAATTGCTCTGCCCTTTCAACGCGCCGGGGTTTCCCACGCAGCAGTAAAACGTCGTTCACTCGCAGTACAGTATGCTCATCAGGCTGTTCAATTTCCTCGCCGTCTCGCCTGAGCGCGGTGATATCGACACGTTTACCACTAAGTCCAAGCTCAGCTATCGACTTATCTACGGCATAAGCATTGTCTGGTAGTGCTAGCGCATGCAAGTACTCTAACCGCTCTCCTTTCATTTCATGTAAGTCACTACTTTCACCTGCAAAAAATCCATGTAAATAAGGATAACGGTTTTCTCGTTCTTGACTGACTCGACGAAAGATCCTGCGCATCGGCACGCCCGACATATAAAGAACGTGGGAAACCAACATCAAACTAGCCTCTAAGCTTTCAGGTACAACCTCCGCTACTCCCATACTTTTTAACTGTTCCATATGATTATCATCTTTCATTCGTACTAAAATTTTGACCTCTTCTGTACGGCGACGAATCGCATCCACGATAACTTGGGTCTGCTCAAAATCGTCAAATGTGATGATCACCAAACGCGCTTTGTCTATATGGGCTGATTTTAGTAACGTTTTTTGCGCCGCATGACCAAATAAAACAGGCTCTCCGGCAAGCTGTGCATCCTGAACTATTTGTGGATTACGCTCAATTGCTACATATGGGATGGCCTCTGGTCGTAAGAAGCGGGCAATGGTCTGGCCAACTCTAGCATAGCCAAATATCACCACATGGTTTTTTAAATCTGAAGTTTTATAACCACTGGGCACTTCTGGTTGCCAGTCTTTTTCTATACGCAAGATATTAAGTATTTGTGCCGTTTTACCGATAAGATAAGGAGTGAGCGCCATAGATAAAACACCTACCGCAATCAAAAATGACACAACGTGTTGCGCCAATAGTTGGTGCTTGCTCGCCAAAGCAAGTAAAACAAATCCAAACTCACCCATTTGCCAAATCAAAATACCAGCTCCCCACGCGTCTTTTTTACGCTCACCCATGAGCTGCGCAATAGCAGCAATAACCAATACTTTAATTACCAGCACAGCAGCAAGTGCGGCGACAATGTAGATGAATTGGTCAAGCACATAGGGAATGTTTAATTGCATCCCAACAGTGACAAAGAACAACCCCATTAGAATGTCCCTAAAGGGTCGTATCTCCGCTTCGAGTTGATGACGGTATTGGCTTTCTCCAAGCATCATACCGGCCAAAAATGCCCCAAGAGCCATAGATAACCCAAATGAGTAGGTCAATGCGCCGGCACACAAGGCCACCACCAAAGTTGACAATACGAATAACTCATCCGTTCTAACAAGCGCAATTTCGTTGAATATTTTAGGTAGCAACCACTTACCAACAGCCCATAGAACAAAGCAAACAATCGCGCCTTTTGCAAAAGCAAAAACTAATGCTGACGCCAGTTGTGAATTACTTGCTGAAGAAATGAGTGGAAAGGCAATCAATAACGGCACGACGGCAATGTCTTGAAACAGTAACATGCCTATCCCCAATTGGCCGTGCCGAGCATTGAGCATCCCCAACTCTTTCAATAGTTTAACCACTACGGCTGTTGAGGAAAGTGCGATTAAGCTTGCGATAACAAACGCGGCAACCCAATCATGTTGCATAAAACGCAACACTAACATACCAATTACCGTTGTGAGAATGACTTGTAAACTACCTAAACCAAAAACCACGTTACGCATTGCCATTAATTTTGGAACCGAAAATTCAAGACCTAAACTAAACAGCAAAAATACGATCCCAAGCTCAGCCATAAAGTGAATTTCATGGCTATCACTCATCCAACCGATACCATGACTACCCGCGATTACGCCTGTTAGTAAGTATGCCAAAATAGGCGGCAATCCAATCCTCTTAAAGCACCAGACTAAAATAACAGCACATAACAACAAGGCAAAAACTTGCGCGAAGATACTTTGCAATCGACCTCCTGAGCAAAAAAATGACGGGAAATTTAAGTGGATTTATTTTTCTCCCTATTAAATATAGCAAGCGTTTGTTTTTAAGCCAGTTTAGATTTTTGGCATAAAGTTCGCATAGTCTATGCGTATTGTTGTATTTAGGGGGAAGAAATATGGAAAACGTCCATATTTTGACACAAAGACTGCCGATCAGAGGCGATTATTTGCCGTTCAATTCTGAGCAGTATAATAAGCAAAACGGTGAGCAATATGCTCGCTTAGTAGATAAACTACAAACAACGTTGGACATAGAAGAGTTACTTACAATCTATGCAGAACACGTTGCTAAAATATCGAAAATTGCTGGTATTCAGTTTCACTGTAATCTCGGTGTTTTTCAGATGAAAAATAGCGATAGCCACTACCCTGCAAATAGCTTTGATTTGGAGCTAGGAAAAGAGCACTTGGGGCAATTGGTATATTTTAGTGAGTTTCCTTTTAGTGAGGCGATTAAAGCCAAACTGATCAAGTTACATGCTTGCCTAATCTACCCAATGCGTAATGCCTTGATGTATAATAGGGTATTACAATTAGCAACCAAGGATTCACTAACGGGCTTGTATAATCGTAGTCAATTTACAGACAACCTTGAAGAAAAGCTTGAGCGTTGTCGTCGTCAGCACAGAAACTTTAGTTTGATGCTTTTGGACTTAGACAATTTTAAGCAGGTCAACGACGTTTATGGGCACAAAGCTGGTGATGAGGTGTTGATCGAATTTTCACGTATTTTACAAACTTCAACGCGAGCGACAGATGCTGTGTTTAGGTTTGGTGGTGATGAGTTTGCCATCTTAATCGACGATCCTGCGTTTACCACTAATAAAGTGATCGCAGAAAGAATTATGGATGCCGTCAGAAAGTCGACGATGTTGGCTAAATACACTGTAACGACAAGTATTGGCTTTACCTTAGCATCAAGCCATGACAATGCCGACAATATATTTGCGCGTTCCGATAGCGGGCTTTACCGCGCTAAAGCCGCCGGACGAAACTGCGCACGCGCAGTATAAACAACACGCTTTCCCCTTTTGCTCAGCGTTATCACGAGCGCTGAGCGTCTTTATCTACATACAGATAAGCGATTAAAGTGAAAGCAGCTCCATTAAAAAACCCATTCACAACCCACGCCAATGCAAGGAAGTCGGGTAGTGTCGAAAATACGACTGCAAATAAAGGCGACAGTAAGCCGAGAATAAAGTAAAGACCACCTTTCTCATGCCAGTAAAGCAATAAAAAAACTACGCTCATCACCCCTGAAGCTGATGCAAACACTTGATTCACCCACACTACTTCACCAAATACAAACAGTAAGGCAAAAATAATGAATGTGATTGCCAAAGCGTAAGGCGCTTTTCTTGCAAGCTGTCTACCTATTTTCAGATTTTCTGTCATCATTTATTATCCAATTAATTCCATCGTTGTCAGCGTATTCAGCATTAACAAACAAATCGACTACTGCAACCGGTGTATCATTGTAATAAATTACCGCGATAGATTCACGCGCCCAGCTTGGGATACGTAGGTCTTTTAGCCAATGCTTTAATGTGTTTGAGCCAGGCTTGCCCTTTGGCCTAATTTTATCTTTTAACCTACCATAACGAACGCTGACTACCTCATCTGACAATGGTAACCGACAGCCATTACCTGACATCATCGCTAGAGGGTGACTATGTTCATTGAGTACACTGTGGTCTGCAATAACGATATCTTGCTTCTTTTTAACCGGTGTAACCCAATGTAGAGCGCCTCGATAGCTACGCACAGCACCTTGTGAAAGCGCGATTTTTAGTTGGTTATCTTGCTTTGCTGAAAACGCCTGCTGCACTATTTGATCTAGTTGCTTTTGACTAGGCATATCAACATTCTGATGTGCCAGCCACCGGCGTATGACGTTATCTCGCCGCGCCGGCGATAATTGAGACAAAGAAGTAATGTCTAATGTGTTTTGGTACTGACATTTTTTTAAATCTTCTGCGCTTATTTCATCTATGATAGCTTGCTGGCTTTGTAAAATCTCAACAGTTCGCAGCACACTGGCAACAAAACCATTAAATCTCGACTTCAACAACGGAATAACTTGATTACGTAGAAAGTTACGATCAAATACATCATCTTTGTTAGACTCATCATCAATGTGGCTAAGGCCAAACTGCTGGGCGAATGCCTCGATTTCATCCCGTGTCGTGTTGAGTAAAGGCCGCATACACGCTCGTCCACTTTTAAGCTGAGTGTATGGCTTCATTGCACCTAAACCCAATAAACCTGAGCCGCGTTTTAATCGCAGCAAAAACGTCTCAACCTGATCATCAGCATGTTGGCCTAACACGAGAATATATTCCGGCTGCGCGGCTTCATCTAATGCTTGGTAGCGAGCATCGCGGGCCTGAGCTTCCAAACTAGTGCGGCTTTTTTGGGTAATAAAGACAGATTTAGCAGTAAACGGCACAGCCAACGAATGGCATAATGATTGACAAAAGTGCTGCCACTTTTGAGCATGTTCAGATAACCCATGATTAACATACACAGCTTGTAGAGCAAGACCATGCTTATCTGCATAAAGCTTACAAAGGTGCAGCAACACCACGGAGTCTACGCCACCAGATAAAGCTACACAAAGCCCAGGCGAAGTAGCAATAAATTGCTCCAGATTTCGCTGCACTTGATGGTACACGTGGCTCTTTCTCATATCCTCAGCCATAACCCCAATAAAAAAACCGCTTAATAGCGGCTTTTTATCTTAAATCCCGTTGCTTATCAATACACAACTCAATTTGTATTAACAATATCCGAACGACATCAAACGCTTGTATCGCTGATCGAGCATCTCTTCTGAGCTTAACGCTTCAAGATCCGCAAGGTCACGCTTTAGCTGTGCCTTAAGGTTTTTCGCCATCGCATCATAATTGCGATGTGCGCCACCTAGTGGCTCCTCGATGATGTTATTAATCAAGTCTAATTCTTTAACGCGAGATGCAGATACACCCATAGCCTCTGCTGCCAACGATGCTTTTTCTGCGCTCTTCCATAGTATAGAAGCACATCCTTCTGGTGATATAACTGAGTATGTGCTGTACTGCAACATGTTTACTCTGTCACCGACACCGATAGCCAATGCACCACCCGAGCCGCCTTCACCAATTACCGTACAAATAGTCGGTACTTTTAGTGCAGCCATTACTTTAAGGTTGCGTGCGATAGCTTCGCTTTGACCACGCTCTTCAGCACCAACACCTGGGTATGCTCCCGGAGTATCAATAAAAGTAATGATTGGCATTTTAAAGCGCTCAGCCATTTCCATAAGGCGCAGTGCTTTTCGGTAACCTTCTGGCTTTGGCATGCCAAAGTTACGCTTAATTTTCTCAGCGGTATCACGGCCTTTTTGCTGGCCAATGATCATCACGGGTTTACCGTCTAACCGTGCCACACCACCTAAAATAGCTGGATCATTGGCAAATGTGCGGTCACCTGCAAATTCGTCAAACTCGGTAAAAATGCGTTCGATATAATCGCGAGTATATGGACGAAGCGGATGGCGTGCTAACTGCGACACCTGCCATGCACCCAAGTCATCAAAAATTTTCTTGGTCAACTCGACATTCTTGTCTTTTAGGCGGCTGATCTCTTCTTCAAGGCTAAGATCTAAGTCACCCGAACGGCTAACGTTTTGTAATTCTTTGATCTTTGCTTCCAATTCTGCAATTGGAAGTTCAAATTCAAGATAATTGAGGCTCATGCTCTAAACTACCTGTTTAGTTAAATTCTAATTCTAATTCTTGCGCCGCCAACAGTGACAAACGAGTTAAAAGTTCATCACTGGGCGTCACACACCATTGTGTTCCTAATGTTAACTCTGCTAATGCATCAGGACGCTGATATTTTATGATTACTGGACATGTTCCAAATTTATATGGTTCTAGTACTTTTTTGAAATTATCAAAGAAGTTCGCGTCAATTTGAGCCATATTTAGCGTCATTTTTATTGCACTAATGCGTTTTTCTCGCGCTTGAGCAATGGTAGAGACTTCTCTTGCGGTCATTGTAATGCCACCAGAGAAGTTATCAAAGCTGACCTGTCCAGATATTACCAAGATTTGGTTAATTTGCAGCAATTCTTGGTACATTTCAAACTGTTCAGGAAATAAGCGTACATCAATTCGGGCACTTTTGTCATCTAAAGTGATAAGTCCCCAGCGCGCACCTTTTTTATTTATTAGCGTACGTGCATTAATAACTAATCCTGCTGCGGTAGCTACCGTATCACGATTACCCGGTTGCAAGTCAACCAACTTACCAGAGGTATAGTATTTTAATTCTTTACGATACTGGTTAATGGGGTGACCAGTAAGGTAAAGGCCCAGCGTTTCTTTTTCACCATGCAGCCACTCTTTATCACTCAGTGGCGTCGCTTTAATAAAGGCCTGCTCTACTTCATCGGGTTCGACAGCCAATAACCCGAACAAGTCACTTTGTCCTAGCGATTCAGCTTTGTGATGCTGCTCAGCAGACTTCATTGCATCTTGTAGGCTTGCCAGTAAAGTCGCACGTCCAGGTTGATCTCTATCTGGCCCCAGTTTATCGAGCGCGCCTGCATAAATGAGTTTTTCAATTACACGTTTATTAAGACGTTTTAAATCCACGCGAGCACAGAAATCAAATAAATCTTTAAATTCACCACCTGCTTCACGCGCTTCAAGAATTGCCTCTACCGGTCCCTCACCGACACCTTTTATGGCGCCAATTCCATAAACTATCTCACCTTTAAGATTGACCGTAAACTTGTAAACTCCGGCATTGACATCTGGTGGTAGTAGCGTCAACTTCATGTTTTCGCATTCATCCACCAAGGTAACAATTTTGTCAGTATTATCCATATCGGCGGACATTACTGCGGCCATAAATTCAGCCGGAAAGTGGGTCTTCATCCACAGCGTTTGATACGACACTAAGGCATAAGCAGCAGAGTGTGATTTGTTAAAACCATAACCTGCAAACTTCTCTACCAAATCGAAGATCTTCATGGCCAGTTCGCCATCAACACCATTATTTTTGGCACCATCTTCGAACGTTGCACGCTGTTTTGCCATTTCTTCGGGTTTTTTCTTACCCATTGCGCGACGTAGTAAGTCAGCGCCACCCAAACTATAACCTGCAAGTACCTGTGCAATCTGCATAACCTGCTCTTGGTACAGGATGATCCCGTAAGTCGGCTCTAGAATAGGTTGTAAACTATCATGTTGATATTGTGCATCAGGATAAGAGACTTCCTCTCGACCATGCTTACGGTCGATAAAGTTATCTACCATTCCCGATTGCAGTGGACCTGGGCGGAATAACGCAACCAATGCGATCATGTCTTCAAAACAGTCAGGTTTTAAGCGGCGAATGAGGTCTTTCATCCCGCGAGATTCTAGCTGGAAGACCGCCGTAGTTTGGGCATCGAGTAGTACATTAAAGCTTGCCGGATCGTCTAAAGGGATTGCTGCAATGTCAACGGGTTCACGGTTCTCTCTGGCTAAACGTTCATTTGCCATATCGAGCGCCCACTGCAAAATAGTCAGCGTTCTCAATCCTAAGAAGTCGAACTTAACAAGGCCTGCGGTCTCTACATCGTTCTTGTCAAACTGAGTAACCGGAAACTTACCCTCTTCGTCACAATACAGTGCCGCAAAATCGGTGATCGTCGTAGGCGAGATAACAACACCACCGGCATGTTTACCGGCATTACGCGTACAACCTTCAAGAATACGACATTTATCAATTAGCTCTTTAACTTCCTCATCACTGTCATACGCTTCAGGTAAACGTGGCTCAACATCAAACGCTTTTGCCAAGGTCATACCAGGGTCACCCGGTACCAGCTTAGAAATCCTATCTACAAAGCCATAGGGATGCCCGAGTACACGGCCAACATCACGGATCACGGCTTTTGCCGCCATAGTTCCAAAGGTAATGATCTGGGATACTGCGTCACGGCCATAAAGTTTTGCAACGTGATCGATTACCTCATCGCGCCTATCCATACAAAAGTCGACGTCGAAGTCAGGCATAGATACCCGTTCTGGGTTGAGGAATCGTTCGAATAGCAGATCAAACTCAAGCGGATCAAGGTCAGTGATCTTCAGCGCATAAGCGACCAAAGAGCCAGCACCAGAACCACGACCCGGGCCTACAGGTATACCGTTATCTTTGCTCCACTGAATGAACTCCATTACGATTAAGAAATAACCTGGAAATCCCATTTGGTTGATAACGTCTAGCTCAATTTGCAAGCGCTCATCGTACTCACTGCGTTTTTCTTTACGTTCGTCTTCTTCAGGAAATAAGAACTGTAATCGCTCTTCTAGACCATCGCGCGACACTTTTACCAAGAAGTCTTCAATGGCTAGATCGCCGGTTGGATAGTCAGGTAAGAAATACGTACCAAGTTGTACGGTAACGTTACATCGCTTGGCGATCTCAACCGTATTTTCGAGCGCTTCGGGTATATCGCTAAAAAGCGCCTGCATTTGTTCAGACGTTTTTAGATACTGCTCTTTGGAAAAGCGCTTAGGTCTATTTTTGTYCTCTAATGTGTAGCCGTCATGAATAGCTACTCGGATTTCATGGGCATCAAAATCTTTTTCGTGGAGAAACACCACTTCATTAGTCGCTACAACCGGTAAGTTTCTTGCCGCTGCAAGCTCTACAGCGCTATGGAGATATTCTTCTTCTTGTGCTCTGGAGGTACGTTGTAACTCGATATAAAAATGATCGGGAAAGTGTGTTTCGTAAAATTCGAGTGTTTCTTCAATAAGTTTCGGATTGCCTTTTAAGATGGCTTTTCCCAAGTCACCGTCTTTGGCACCTGAGATCAAGATCAAGCCTTCTTTATATTTTGCTAACCACGCTTTATCAATAACCGGACGGTGAAATACGTGACCACGAAGATAGGCGTCCGAAATGAGTAAGGTAAGGTTTTTATATCCTTGGTTGTTTTTAGCTAGCACTAAGATCCTGCTAGGCTCATCAGGAAACTGATCTGACTTCAACCAAAAATCCGCTCCGATGATTGGTTTGATCCCAGCCCCATGTGCGCCACCATAAAAGCGTACCAAACCACATAAATTCATTTGATCGGTAATGGCCAGGGCTGGCATTTCAAGCTCTTCAGCTCTTGCAACAATCGGCTTAGTCTTGGCTAGGCCATCCACCATTGAAAAATCACTGTGTACACGTAAGTGGACAAACTGCGGGGCTGGCATACTTACTCCTTCCCAGCTATGATGCGCTGCACAGGCTTAAAGCTTGTGCGATGATGGGGTGTTACCCCATGTGCTTCAAGCGCAGCAAAGTGGGCTTTCGTCGGATAGCCTTTATGGCCTGCAAAACCAAACTCAGGATATTCAGCATCCAGTGCTAACATCTCGTTGTCTCGAGTCACTTTCGCCAAGATAGAAGCTGCACTAATTTCCGCCACAAGGCTATCACCTTTGACCACTGCGGTCGCTGCAACATTCAATTTGGGCAATCGATTACCATCTACAAATACATGCTGAGGCTGAACTTCCAAGCCTTCCACCGCTCGAGTCATCGCCAACATGGTTGCATGGAGAATATTTAGCTCATCGATTTCGGCAACCGTTGCTCTGGCAATATGGTAGCACAGCGCTTTTTCTTTTATTTCTTGTGCCAATGCGATGCGTTTTTTTTCTGACAATTTCTTAGAGTCAGTCAAACCCGCAATCGGCTTATTTGGATCTAAAATAACGGCTGCTGTCACAACGTCGCCCACTAATGGGCCGCGCCCGACTTCGTCAACGCCTGCAATATACTGCACATCAGGACGTTCAATTTGCATCTATTAACTCCATCACTGCTTGAGCCGCTTGCTTGCTGGCATCTAAGCGTATGTTTTCGTGTATTTCGTAAAATTTTCTAATAAGTTTGCTGTTATCACCTTTTAACATCGGAAACAGTGCATCAGCAAGCGCATCTGGGTTACATTCTGCCTGCAAAAACTCCGGCACGAGCGGCGCATCGGCTAGTAGATTTGGCAAAGCAAAGTATTTGATATTAAAGGTAAAAAAGGTATTAAATATCCAATAGCTCTTCGGATTTAGTTTATAGCCCACAACCATAGGTTTTTTATAGAGCATCGCTTCTAGTGTCGCTGTGCCTGACGCCAATAAAACGGTATCAGCCGCTTGCATCGCCAATGCAGACTGGCCATCTAGCATAATTGGATTAAGCTCTGGTGCGACTTCTTGCAGCGCATCTAAGAACTGTGCTTTGCGCTTTTCATTTACCAGTGGCACAACTATTTTTAAATTGGGAATTTTATCAACTAATTTTTTTGCCGTTGCAAGATAAGTACGACTTAATAATCCCACTTCCGAGCCACGACTTCCAGGCAGTAAAGCCAATACTGTATCGTCAGGGCTGATATGTAGCTGCGCCCTTGCACCTTCGGTATCCGGTTCAAGAGGGATCTCATCCGCCAGCGTATGGCCTACGAATGTACAAGGTACTTCATGTTTGTCGTAAAAGGCTTTTTCAAAAGGCAACAGGGAGAGCACTAGGTTAGTCGCTTCAGCGATCTTGTGAATACGCTTTTGACGCCACGCCCAAACACTAGGGCTTACATATTGAATGGTTTTTATCCCAGCGGCTTTTAATGGCTTTTCAACTCTAAGGTTAAAGTCTGGAGCATCAATACCTATGAATACATCAGGTGGATTATCGATGAAATAATTCACCAATTGCTTTTTGATTTTTAGCAGCCGAGGTAAGCGACCAAGTACCTCGACTAGCCCCATGACCGCTAATTCATCCATATCGAATAGACTGTTGCATCCTGCTTGTTGCATCTTAGGTCCGCCAATGCCCACAAATCGAGCGTTGGGGTAATGAACTCTTAGAGCATTAATAAGGCCTGCGCCGAGTATATCGCCTGATAATTCCCCTGCAACCACGCCAATGGTAATGTTTTTTTCGTTAGCCATTATTGTCTTTCAGTATAAAAAAACGCCATACAATTTGTATGGCGTAAGTATAACTCTTATTGCGGTTCAAGTTTAGCGGATCAAGCCACGGTTAGAGGTCGCAATAAAGTCAATCATTTGCTGTACGGCTGAGAACTGTGAAGCTTCTTCTTTTAAAGCTTCTAGCGCATCTTCTAGGCGCAAACCTTTACGGAATAACGTTTTATAAGCGCGTCGAGTAGCCATTATTTCATCTGACTCAAAACCACGACGTTTTAAACCTTCAGTATTAATCGCAACAGGTCTCGCTGGCGTGCCTGTGGTTGTGACAAAAGGCGGGACATCTTGATTAACGCCAGAGTACATACCAACAAAAGCATGTGATCCTACTTTACAAAATTGATGCACCCCTGAATTACCAGCTAAGATAACCCAGTCACCAATATGTACATGCCCTGCCACACTGGCATTATTGGCAAAAATAACATTACTGCCAATTACAGCATCATGAGCTACGTGAGTGTAGGCCATGAATAAGTTGTTACTGCCGATTTTGGTGATCCCTTCATCTTGGATTGTGCCACGGTGAATCGTGGCGCACTCGCGAATAACGTTATTATCACCAATGATCAGCTTGGTTGGTTCATCCTTGTACTTTTTATCTTGGCAGGCTTCCCCTACTGACGCGAATTGGAAAATGTGGTTACCTGAACCAATCTCAGATGGCCCTTTAATCACAACATGTGATTCAATTTTACAGTTATCACCGATGACAACATCGTTGCCAATGTAACTATAAGGACCTACGGATACATTTTCGCCTAAACGCGCGCCTGACTCGATAATTGCGGTAGGATGAATAGACATTAAAACTCTCTTCTAGCACACATGATTTCAGCTGAGCACACGATGTTACCTTCAACTCTAGCCTCAGCACTAAACTTCCAGATATTACGGCGTTCTTTTACAAAATTAACGTGCAAATGCATTGTATCGCCAGGAAGTACTGGCTGTTTAAAACGTGCATTGTCGATCGCTGCAAATAAGTATAGTTCATTTTCACTGCGATTCTCGACAGTTTTAAAACCAAGTAAGCCCGTCGCTTGTGCCATTGCTTCTAGGATCAGTACTCCAGGAAAAATAGGCTGCTCTGGGAAGTGACCGGTGAAAATAGGTTCATTGATGGTCACATTTTTAATCGCATGAAGATGCTCACCCGGTTTATAGTCCACCACCTTATCAACCAATAACATGGGATAACGGTGTGGAAGAAGTTTTAAAATCTCTTGGATATCAAAGCTGTTTAATTCGTTAGCCAAAATAGCTTCCTTATTCTACATCAGTATCTTTAAGCTGTGCTGTTAGCAACTCAAGTGCCTTCAGACGCGACTTAAAGTCAGATAAATTGCGTAAGTGTGCAATCGACTTACGCCACTCTTTATTCGTTTGGTGAGGCAAACCAGAAGAGTAGATCCCAGGCTGCGTAATGCTTTTGGTCACCATACTCATACCGGTAATAACAACACCATCACAGACCTCATTGTGGCCGTTTATCGCTGACATACCACCTATCTGACAGTATTTGCCGATTTTTACACTACCTGCAAGTACCGTGCAGCCAGCTATTGCCGTGCCATAACCGACCTCAACATTGTGAGCAATCTGAATTTGGTTATCTAAAATAACATTGCTGTGGATGATGGTATCTTCAAGTGCCCCTCTATCTATAGAGGTGCTTGCACCAACTTCAACGCGGTCACCTATAATTACTGTGCCAACTTGTGGAATTTTAACCCACTCGCCTTTTTCGTTTGCGTAGCCGAAGCCATCACTTCCGATAACAGAACCAGATTGGAATAAGCAATCTTCACCAATCTGAACCTCATGATAGACGGTTACGTTCGCCCAGAGTTTAGTCCTTGTGCCTATTTTGGTATATTTACCAATAAAACAACCAGGCCCTATCTCAACACCATCACCAATCACTGCACCATCTTCAATAACAGCATTTGCACCCACACTGACATTTTTGCCTAGGGTTGCTTTAGCTGAAATAATGGCTGAATCATGAATACCATCTGCCGAGCGTGGCGTAGAATCTAACTTTTGCGCCAGCTTTGCATATGCAACATAGGGATCCGCAATAATAAGTTTGTTACCGGAGAAATATTCCGCATCCTTTTCGCTCAGGATCACGGCACCAGCAGCTGTACTATCGAGCTGACTACGGTACTTACTATTGGCTAAGAATGCGATTTGGTCTTCTTGCGCCATCGCCAAGGTGGCAATATTCCTAATTGGTTTATCGCCATCACCCTGTAGCTGAGCACCTAAGGACTCAGCTAGTTGAGATAAGGTGTAAAGTTTTGTCATTACTTGCTGCTAACCGCTTTTACCACTTCATCAGAAAGGTCGGCTACTTTATCAGGATTAAAGTAAATTGTCGTATCTTTTACTTTAACTTCGTCAAACTTACCTTTTTTAGCAACAGACTCAATTGCATCTACAATTAGCTTCTGTACTTTTGCAAGCTCTTGGTTCTGACGAACTTTAATTTCTTGCTCTAACGGACGACCTTTTTCAGCCAGTGTTTTCTGCATCCCTTGAATTTTTTCGCGTAGCGCTTCTTTTTGCTCTTCGCTCATCGTTGTTGACTCACGCTTGAACTTTTCTGCTTCAAAACGAATGTCACCTTGGATTTTTTCAAGCTCTTGACGACGCTCAGCAAATTCGGCTTGAAGTGTTTGCTCAATTTTCGCCATCTGTGGAATTTGTTTATACACTTCTTGCATATCTACAACTCCAACTTTATGTGCAAACGCACTACCTGATGCACCCATCATAAGTGCTGCTGTCATCGCTAGTGTTGATGATTTGATAAATTTTTTCACAATAAAACTCCTTAGAATGTATTACTGATGTTGAAGCTGATCGTCTTCGTATCGTCTTCTTCTTCTTTTTTAAGCGGGTAGGCGAAACTGATCAGCATAGGTCCCATTGGTGAGATCCACTGAATCGATAGACCCGTTGACACTCTGAACCTCGTTGGATCAGAGAAATCAGAAAGTAATTTGTATTGATCTTCCGTCAAGTTGTTGTAGCGGTCTACATCAAATTCGGTGTCCCAAACGTTGGCCGCATCAACAAAGAAGCTGGTTCTTACTGAACTGGTGTTTTCTTCATCTAAGAATGGCGTTGGCACAATTAGCTCAAGACCTGCAAGCGCTTTGGCATTACCACCAATACGGCCACCTAAAGATAACGTGTCGAACTCAGGATCAGCACCGATACAGCTACCAGCACTACCGTCTGGTTTAGCTGTACCTGGTAGACATTTAGGCGCACGCTGAACCGCTCTAGGTAAAATAGTATTACGATCAAAACCGCGTAATTCTTGTTCAGAAATACGGAAGAATTCCTGGAATGGTAATACTTGTTCAAAACCATTGGTTTCGCCATAACCATTACCATAGCCTAAGCCTGCTCTTGCTGAGAATACCCAGCGGTGGTCGTTACTAATTGGCCAGTAAAAGCGAGAATCATAGTTGATCTTAAAGAAGTTCAGATCCGAATTTGGTGTAGTCACACTTAGATTCACACTTTGGCGAGAACCAGCGGTTGGGAACATACCACGGTTAACCGTAACTCGTGACCAACCGGCACTTAGCTCATATTTCGTAAAGTCATAATCAGCATCTGGGTCACTTTCGTTTAAGAAGCTTTCACGTAGTACTCGAGTTTGCTCAAAGTCTGAAATTTGCGATAGGCTTTCTTCTATCCAACGAATACCAAAATTAACACGGTTTATGGCATTGATAGGGAAACCAAAATTAGTACCTAAACCATAGCTCGTTGATTTATAGTCGACGATACCAAACTCACTGGCGTCAAACTTACTGTAGAAAATACTACTACCTTGTGACACACCATCTGGCGTAAAGTATGGATCTGTGTAGGAAACGCTATAACGCTCAGAGCCACGTGACGTGTTGATATTGAACGCCACTTGATTACCAGAGCCAAGGAAGTTTGATTCACTGACACCAATGTTAAATTGCAGACCCGCATAGGAGCCATACGCAACACCGGCTTGGAAGCTACCCGCAGGCTGCTCTTTTACGGTAAAGTCAACATCGACTTGGTCTTCTACACCCGGAATTGGCTTAACTTCAAACTCAACCGTTTCCATATATGGCAAGCGTTGTATTTGTAATTTAGAGCGTTCAAGGTTTTGATTAGAAAGCCAAGCACCTTCTAGCTGAGTCATTTCACGACGAAGTACTTCATCCGCAGTATTTTGGTTACCGTTTACTACGATGCGACGTACATATACTCGCTTGCCAGGGTCGACAGACAACGTTAATTGTACTTCTTTATCTTCATCGTTAATTTCAGGCACGGTGCGAACTTCCGCATTGGCATAACCGAAGCGCGCAAGATAGCTCTTAATAAAATCTTCCGTTGCGGTCACTACCGAGCCATTGTAAAGCTCACCGGCACGCAGAGGCACGATTTCTTTAATCAGATCTTCACGCCCAAGTAAGTCACCAATAAAGTCAAACCCTTTGACAGTATATTTTTCACCTTCAGTGATATTCGCGGTCACGTATACCGACTCACGCTCTGGGCTTACTGAAACCTGTGTCGAGTCAATATTAAAGCGCAAATAACCACGGTCTAGATAGTAGCTGCGGATTTTTTCTAAATCACCTTCAATGGTTTGCTTCTGATAACGGTCATTAGATAAAAAGCGCCACCAAGGTAAATCTTGTTGTGACTCAATGAGATTAAGTAACTCTTCATCTGAAAACAGCTCATTACCAACAAGGTTGATTTGACGTACAGACGCGGCATCACCTTCTTCAAATTTAAGCTTCAGCTTTACACGGTTACGAGGTAACTCAACAATACTTACTTCCACTTTCGCATTGTACTTACCAATACTGTGGAAAAACTCTGTGAGGCCTTTTTCAATGCTATCAAGCACCGTCTTATCTAACGGCTCACCTTGGCGAATGTTTTGCTGTTCTAAGCTTTCGTTGAGCTGTTCATCTTTAATGTCTTTGTTGCCATCAAACTCAATAGAGCTGATTGTAGGACGCTCTTTGACTTTAAAGATAATTTGGTTGCCATCACGAAATACCGCGATGTTGTCAAAATGCCCTGATTTGTACAGCGCCTTGATTGTGCGTGAAATCGTAAACTGATCAATATTGTCACCAACGTTGATCGGAATGTGTGTTAATGCAGCACCTAATGCTACACGCTGCAACCCTTCTACTTTTAAATCTTCTACGATAAAGGAGTTTTGCCCTAAGGCAGCAAAACTAGCGCCCAGTAAACTGGTTACTGCAATGTGTTTTTTTATAGGCATTTTATTATCTTTATCCTTTACAACAATTTTGGCGCGATACGCTAAGGCCCATTACATCACAACATTCAAACGTTACAGCTTGTGTATTGTGTTTTCCGTTGTATGTTTAACCAAACCTGCAAACATTTAAACTGTATGTTATGTGCGCTTTTTAGCACCGCACGGCTTAAAGCCGGGAAACGTCATTAAATAGTGCAAAAAACGTTAAGGCAAGCAGAAGCGCAGCTCCTATCTTAAACCCAAACTCTTGTGTCTTTTCAGAGACTGGTTTTCTACGAATTAGTTCAATTAAGTAATACATTAAATGCCCACCATCTAAGACAGGGAGCGGTAATAAGTTAAAAACCCCTAAGTTAACGCTAATAAGCGCCAAGAAGCCTAAAAATGCAACTAATCCGTAACTAACGCTATTTCCAGCGCTTACCGCGATCCCCACCGGCCCACTTAGGTTTTTAACTGAGACTTGACCGGTTAGTAAGTTACCAATCATATCAAAACTAAGGGCAATGAGATCGTAAGTTTTACGAATGCCAAGCACCATACTATCTAGAATGCCGTATTGTCTAGTTTCAATATACCCATTCGGCCATTTTTCCATCACGGGCACTACACCAAGATAACCTTGGACAATACCATCGGGAGATGTTTTTGCTTGTGGAATAACAGTTAAGGTTTGAGTCTGACCATCTCTAAGAATATCGACAACCAATGACTGATTGGCAGATTTTTGCACCCGACTCACCAGCTGCTGCCAGGTCTCTAACTGTTCACCGTTAATTGCAACAACGGTGTCTTGTACCTTAAAACCGGCTTTATCTGCAGCGGCACCCTGTTCAATGTAACCCAACTGCAATGTTAGTGGTGGCCGATATGGCGATATACCAACTGACGTTAACGGCGCTTCATCTTGTTTATCTAGCTTCCAGTTGGACAAGGCTAATGTGCGTATTGCCAAGCTACCTTTTTCATCTTGTACTTTTGCAACTAAGCTAGGTTCACCGAGATGTGCCATCAGTTCAAAGGTGACATCTTGCCATGAATGTACTAGCTCGTCGTTAAGCGCAATGATTTGGTCGCCAGATCTAAACCCCGCTTCTGCGGCGATACTTGCTGATGTGACGGCACCTACGACGGGTTTAGCTGACTGCACTCCTATCATGTACATGGCTGCCAATGCGATGATGGCAAATAAAAAGTTAGCGATTGGACCTGCTGCTACCACAGCAATACGTGACAAGACCGGCTTATTGTTGAAAGCTAAGTGCTTTTCCTGCTCTGCGACATCATCAACACGCTCATCGAGCATTTTGACATAGCCGCCCAGTGGAATTGCTGCGATGACATATTCAGTTTGGTGTTTGTCATACCACTTAAGCAAAGGCTTTCCAAAACCAATAGAAAATCGTAGAACTTTAACACCGGCTTTTCTGGCAACCCAAAAATGGCCATATTCATGCACCGTAACTAAAATCCCTAGAGCAAGAATAAATGAACCTAAGTGCCAGAAAAATTCAAACATAGTTACCTCAATGTTGTAATAATTTGCTTAGCTCGATAACGTGCGGCTTGGTCTGCTTCCATAATAGACTCAACGGATTCTAATACGCCAAGCGCGGTTTGCTCAAGTGTTAAGGCGTTCACTCGGTAGATGTCACAAAAGCCTATTTGTTTATCTAAAAAGGCTGCGACCGCTACTTCATTAGCAGCGTTTATCGTCGTTGTCGCAGCTTGACCACTACGACAAGCATCAATTGCTAATCGCAAATTTGGATAACGTTCAAAGTCTGGTTTTGTGAAAGTGAAATCAACTATTTGTGAAAAATCCAAAGGCTCAACGCCCGCATCAATTCGCTCTGGGTATGCCAACCCGTAGGCAATGGGTGTACGCATATCAGGTTGCCCCATCTGTGCAATAACAGAACCATCACGATATTGCACCATAGAGTGGATCATACTCTGAGGATGGATCACCACGTCAATATCATCCGCAGAACAATTAAAGAGCCATTTAGCTTCAATAAACTCAAGCCCTTTGTTCATCATAGTTGCTGAATCAACAGAGATTTTTCGACCCATAGACCAGTTTGGATGGGCTACAGCTTCTTCAACAGTAACATTCGGTAGCGTCTCTAATGGTCGCTGCAAGAATGGTCCACCAGACCCGGTTAATAAGATTTTACTCACACCACTTTCGCACAGGGTGTTGCTTTGCCCAGTTTGTATTGAGTTTGGTAAACATTGGTAGATGGCATTATGTTCGCTGTCTATAGGGAGCAAAGTCGCGCCATGCGCTTTTACTTTATCCATAAATAGCTGACCACTCATAACCAAAGATTCTTTGTTTGCAAGCAGGACCTTTTTACCTGCTTCAACCGCCGCTAGGGTAGGTAGTAAACCCGCTGCACCGACGATAGCGGACATCACAATATCAACATCATCATGTCGCGCCATATCTGCCATCGCGCTAACACCACTGAGCACCTCGGTAGAAGTATGAGCTAAGTGTTGAGCAAGCTGTTGAGCGGCCAGCTCAGAATTCATTACTGCATAGCGTGGTTGATATGCTAAACAAAGCTCTGCCATTTTCTCAACATTTTGACCAGCAACTAAGGCAAAAACGCGATACTGATGTGCATTTCTGCTCACAACATCAAGTGTTGATAGTCCAATGGAGCCTGTTGCACCAAGTACGACCAAGCTTTGTTGATTCATAGTACAACCGTCCACGCGTAGCAAAATGCAAAAATCGGCGCTGCGGCAGTAAGACTGTCTATGCGATCTAAAATGCCACCATGGCCTGGTAAGCAACGACCAGAGTCTTTAAGGCCAACTTCACGTTTGAACATGCTTTCTAGTAAATCACCTACCGCGGAAAAAAGTGCAATAACCACTGTCATGACCGCATATATCGGCCACATATTCATATCAATCGCTGCAAAATGGCAGAAAATCAATACAAATACCACAGCGGTAACCAAGCCGCCAACTAAGCCTTCAATGGTTTTGTTTGGGCTGACTTTGGGCATAAGCTTATGCTTGCCCAAGTTTTTGCCAGCAAAGTAAGCACCAATATCGGCACTCCAAACAATCCCTAGTACGACCATAATGAGCACCGAGCCAATATGCTCGCCTTCTTGGTACCCCGCACTTCGCATTACATTCAGCGCCAGCCAAAGCGGGATCAATGTTAATACTCCCGCGATTGAACGCATCATAATACCTTCGTTCCAAGCTCTCGCAGCACGAGGGTACTTTACCACCAAGAAAGTTGCGACTAGCCACCATGCAAACGCTAACGTAAAAACGTAATTTGCATCTGCAACTAAGCGCCCTTGTTGCCATAACTCTTGTATCGGCCAATGGCTATTAAGCACTAGTATCAATACAGCCATGACGCCTACAAAAGCAATTCGCTGACGCTTTTGACACAGACCAGCAAGCGCTGACCACTCCCATGCACCCAGTAAAACGATAAGTGCAGCAATGGTACTAAACATTGCCAACGGCGTATAAAACACCAAAAGTAGTGCCAGAGGTGCAAGCACAGCTGACGTTAAAATGCGTTGTTTTAACAAATTTGAACCCTTAACTTGTTGCGTCTTTCTCTGCAAGGAGTTGCTTAATTTGCTCTCCCGTACATCCGAAGCGCCGCTCTCTAGACACGTAACAAGCAATGGCTTCAGAGAATGCTTGCTCGTCAAAATCAGGCCATAGCGTGTCGGTAAAATAGAGTTCAGCATACGCTGCTTGCCAAAGCAAAAAGTTGCTAATGCGGAAGTCACCTCCCGTTCTGATCAACAAATCAAGACTTGCTTGGTCAGACATAGTCATTTGCTTGGTGAGTGCATCTTCGGTTATATCGCTGGCTTGCAATTCATCCGAGGCGACTTGCTGAGCGAGTTGTTGTGCAGCTTGTGTGATATCCCAACGCCCACCGTAATTTGCAGCAATGTTTAAGTTAAGCCCAGTATTGTTTTGGGTCAATGTTTGAGCTTCATGAACTCGCTGCTGTAGCGCGTCTGGAAAACGAGAAAGATCGCCAATAATGGTTAGCTTTACGTTGTTCTTATGTAATTTTTTAACTTCTTTAGACAGCACATAAATGAATAGCTCCATCAATGTGCTTACTTCGTCTTCTGGCCTACGCCAGTTCTCACTACTGAATGCAAATAGTGTCAAAGACTCTATACCCAGTTTGGAACAGAATTGCACAGCACTTCGGACAGAGTCCACACCCTTTTTATGCCCAAAGGCACGAGGGCGCCTACGAGCTTGAGCCCAACGACCGTTGCCATCCATTATTATCGCAACATGTTTTGGCAGTGACTGCTGAGAAATAACCTCTGCTTTTAAAACCATAATTCCAATTTTAGTGAAAAAAAACGCCGCCTAGTATACCCTAGGCGGCGCTTCAAACCTAATAAATTTGTCCTTGTACCTAGGCAAAAATGCGCTAACTGCTCAGAAACAAAACAGATTTTTCTACTTTGTTTTAATGAACTCTGTACACACCTGCTAGGTAAAAGACGCTTAGATTTCCATTAGCTCAGCTTCTTTAGCACTTAGCTGTGTATCCATTTCTTTGATGAACTTATCTGTTAACTTTTGAATTTCATCTTCAGCTTGGCGTGCTTCATCTTCCGAGATTTCTTTGTCTTTTAGTAAAGACTTTACATCACCGTTAGCATCGCGACGGATATTACGAACAGCAACACGACCACCTTCGACTTCACCACGTACGATCTTGATCAGATCTTTACGACGTTCTTCAGTAAGTGGAGGAAGCGGAACACGAATAACAGTACCAGCAGACATTGGGTTCAAACCTAAATCAGACGATAAAATTGCCTTTTCTACAGCTTGAGCTAGAGACTTGTCAAACACACTGATAGCCAGTGTACGAGAGTCCTCTGTGGTTACATTTGCTACTTGGTTTAATGGTGTATCCGCACCGTAGTAAGAAACAGAAATACCATCTAATAGCGCAGGGTGTGCACGACCCGTACGAATTTTAGAAAGTTGGCTTGCAAGGGCTGCCACACTTTTTTTCATGCGCTCTTGAGCGTCTTTTTTAATATCTTCGATCACAATACTTTCCTAGTCTGTTCTTGTTATGCCAGATTATACTCGCAATTTAGAGATTCGCTACTTCACCTTCACGTCGGTTAATTAGACTCCGTCATCTAAACTATGCGTTGCCAAAATCGACGTTAGATTATTCTGCAGCCTGAGAAGAGATCAGCGTCCCCTCTTCTTCACCCATGATGACATTTTTCAATGCACCTGGTTTGTTCATGTTGAATACGCTAATTGGCATATTGTGGTCACGTGCCAATGTAAAAGCGGCTAAATCCATCACTTTCAATTCTTTGTCGATAACTTCGTTATACGTCAACGTGCGATATAACGTTGCCTCTGGATTTTTCACCGGGTCGTCGCTAAATACACCTTCAACTTTGGTGGCCTTAATTACCGTATCAGCTTCAATTTCGATACCACGCAAACATGCAGCCGAGTCGGTTGTGAAGAATGGGTTGCCCGTACCTGCAGAGAAAATAACCACACGGCCAGACTTTAACAAGCTGATTGCTTCAGCCCAGTTGTAAGCATCACACACGCCATTTAATGGAATAGCAGACATCAGACGTGCATTTACAAAAGCACGATGCAGCGCATCACGCATCGCAAGCCCATTCATAACCGTTGCTAGCATTCCCATGTGATCGCCAACAACACGGTTCATGCCCGCTTCAGCAAGTGAACCACCACGTAAGAAGTTACCGCCACCGATAACCAAACCCACTTCTACGTCGAGCTCTACTAACTCTTTGATTTCTTGTGCCATACGATCCAAAACTTTTGGATCAATACCAAAGCCTTCATCTCCCATTAAAGCTTCACCACTAAGCTTTAAAAGAACGCGTCTAAAAACAGGTTTTTTATTGATAGTCATAATATCCGGGCCAATTAAAAGTGAGGTAAAAAATAACCGCGCTTATGCTAGACATAAATGCGCGGTTATTTTAGAGAATTTTCAGCAATGACGCAAAGCTAATGTCAGCTTTTACGTCATTAGGCATCACCGTTGGTGATTACTCGCCTTTCGCCGCAGCGATTTGTGCTGCAACTTCAGCTGCGAAGTCTTCTTCTTTCTTCTCAATACCTTCACCTACTTCTAGGCGAATGAATGAAGAAACAGATGCACTCTTCTCTTTAAGGTAGTCGCCTACTGATTTCTTAGGTTCCATGATGAAAGCTTGACCAGTAAGAGAGATCTCACCAGTGAACTTCTTCATACGACCAACAACCATTTTTTCAGCGATTTCAGCTGGCTTGCCTTCGTTCATTGCGATTTCAACTTGAACCGCTTTTTCTTTTTCAACTACTTCAGCCGGTACATCTTCTGGGTTTAGGTAGTCAGGCTTAGACGCAGCTACGTGCATAGCAACGTGCTTAAGTGTTTCTTCGTCAGCTTCACCTGCAACAACAACACCGATGCGCTCACCGTGACGGTAAGCAACTAACTTTGCACCTTCGATGAATTCAACACGGCGGATGTTCATGTTCTCACCAATTTTAGCAACTAGTGCAACACGCGTTTCTTCGAACTTAGCTTTAAGCGCTTCGATGTCTAGCTTTTCAGCTAGTGCAGCGTCAGCAACTTCATTAGCAAAACCTAGGAAGCTTGCATCTTTTGCTACGAAGTCAGTTTGACAGTTAACTTCAACTAGTGCAGCAACGCCTTCGCTTTGCTTGATGATGATAGTACCTTCAGCAGCGATGTTACCTGCTTTTTTAGCAGCTTTTGCAGCACCACTTTTACGCATGTTTTCGATAGCTAGATCGATATCACCGTTAGTTTCAGTTAGTGCTTTTTTACAATCCATCATACCAGCGCCAGTGCGCTCACGAAGTTCTTTTACTAGGGCAGCAGTTACAGCCATTAGAATATCCTCAAATCTGAATTCAGTTCTTGATAAAACCAACCTTTAAGTTGGCTGAATATCAAATCAAGTACAGCACGCCTCAATTTGATAAAAATCCGTTATCTTTCAAGGTCTGCTTGGCAAACAACGGGGTAAGCAGTCAATCGCTTATAAAGAATATCAAGTCTTCACCAAAAATTTGATGAAGACTTGATGACAGCTAATACCTAATCAGGTAATTACTCAGCTTCAACGAAGTCGTCGTTTTCTGCTTGAGCAACGATGTTGCTTTCACGGCCTTCAGTGATAGCCGTTGCTACTGCACCAGTGTATAGCTGGATTGCACGGATAGCATCGTCGTTACCTGGAATGATGAAATCAACACCATCTGGGTTAGAGTTAGTATCAACAACAGATACTACTGGAATACCTAGGTTGTTAGCTTCACGGATAGCGATGTGCTCGTGGTCAGCGTCGATAACGAAGATAGCGTCAGGAAGACCGCCCATATCTTTGATACCGCCAAGGCCTTTTTCAAGCTTTTGCATTTCACGAGTAAGCATTAGCGCTTCTTTCTTAGTAAGCTTCTCAAAAGTACCGTCTTGGCTTTGAGTCTCAAGCTCTTTAAGACGCTTGATTGATTGACGAACTGTTTTCCAGTTAGTCAACATACCACCTAACCAACGGTGATTTACATAGAACTGCTCACTTTGGATAGCCGCTTCTTTAACTGCTTCGCTTGCAGCGCGCTTAGTACCTACGAAAAGGATTTTACCTTTGTTTGAAGCAACGTTCGAAAGAAACTTAAGAGCGTCGTTGAATAAAGGTACTGTTTTTTCTAGGTTGATGATATGAACGCGGTTACGTGCACCGAAGATGAACGGCTTCATCTTAGGGTTCCAGTAACGTGCCTGGTGACCGAAGTGAACACCAGCTTGARGCATATCGCGCATTGAAACGTTTGCCATTGTATATTTCCTCTAATAGTTTAGGGTTAGGCCTCCACATATCCCATAGCACCAACACGAAGTTTTTAAGCTACATGCACCCAAGTGTATGTGTCGATATGTGTGTGTGTTAATATTAATTAAGTGTGTTGTCTTAACTACAAACATTCATATTCACCAAGTGATGAAGAATTATTTGTAAAAAGACGGCGCGCTTTATACCATATATAAAGAATTAACTCAATCTTATGCGTAAAATTTGTGCATAATGAATGTTCATCTAAATTGACTTGGAGTCTAAATGAGTGCAGTGATCAAAACCCCTGAAGAAATCGAAAAAATGCGTGTTGCCGGGCGCTTAGCCGCGGAAGTACTGGAAATGATCGAGCCGTATGTTAAGCCAGGGGTGACCACAGACGAATTAAACACCATTTGTCACAATTACATTGTTGATGAGCAAGGTGCTATTCCTGCGCCGCTAAATTACCACGGCTTTCCAAAGTCAATTTGTACCTCAGTTAACCACGTTATCTGTCATGGTATTCCAAATGACAAGCCGCTCAAAGAAGGTGATATCATCAATATAGACATTACCGTTATCAAAGATGGTTATCATGGTGACACTTCAAAAATGTTTTATGTAGGTACACCAACTATCCAAGGTAAACGTCTAAGCGAAATTACACAAGAGAGCCTATACCTTGCAATAAAAATGGTAAAGCCAGGCGCACGTTTGGGTGATATTGGTGCTGCAATTCAAAAGTATGCAGAAGGCTTTAACTATTCTATCGTTCGCGAATACTGCGGACATGGAATTGGTAAAGAGTTCCACGAAGAGCCACAGGTAATGCACTATGGTAAGCCAGGTACTGGTGAAGTGCTTAAAGCGGGCATGTGTTTGACCATTGAGCCTATGGTCAATGCAGGTAAGCGCCAATGTAAACTACTTAAAGATGAATGGACAGTTGTAACTAAAGATCGTAGCCTTTCAGCTCAATGGGAACATACTCTGTTAGTGACTGACAATGGCGTTGAAATATTAACGCTGCGCAGTGACGAAACGATTGATAGAGTGATCGAACATACAGCGTAAATTACTAATAACAATAGTAATAAATCTGAAGCCAACGCCATGTCGTTGGCTTTTTAATTTCTCTCACTGGCGATGATTTTCTGTTGCTACAAATTTGCATTCTACCAGTTTGTTAATTCAAAATGAAAAGTAACGTTATCATCACCATTCTCTGAGCGCTTTCAGCTTAGGATACAACTTAGCCTAACATCTCTCTCCTGAATTCTATCCCGATACCACCGACATACGACCGTCTTCCAAAAATGATAATATTGTTTGAGGATGTGGGCGATTTTCATCAAATAGGTAACTGTACTTTTTTAGTATGGCTTTTCTGGCTTGCTCATCCTTAGCCATTGCCATTTCATCTCTGAATGGTTGCGACTCCATAAGGCCCTGATATTGGCTGGCAATACCAATGGTTGCTCGCACAGCATTGAGCACTTCAGGCTTTGCTTCAAACGCAGCGATTAGTTCATCTTTGTATTTGTAGTCCTTCGGCAAAACCAGCTTTCCCTCATCATCAAAGGTGATGCTTTTTGGCGGAAATGGGATGTCGTGTTCAGCGAGTAAAGCTTTTACTTTCATCTCAGAATAGGCTGATAAATTATCAACATTTTGTTTAGTCGGTAAAATAAGTACAGCTTTGGTTAACGCTGTACTGCCTGGCACATTGGCCGCTGCTTTAAAATGATTATCTAAGTTCAGGGCTGTCTTGCCCTCATTTGTCATCATAGTGTAATAGCTATTGCTACTCGTTGCTGCCTTGCCCTCATTACTCTCACTGTCAGCGTGAGCCACTGATAGTACCGTGGCAAAATTACTCTGAGCAGAATGTTGCTTGCGGTGAGCCGATTGATTTAATGTGGCAGCTTGTGTTTGCATGGTTTGCGTAATATTCATACTAATCCTTTTGTGTTGAATGTATTCACCTTAAAAAATAAGCAACCTTCAAGCCAGAAATAACACTTCAACAAAATCCTATTAAAACCTTTAATTACAAAGATTTAAACTTCATAAGCTCCACGCGGTACAATATCAATGGTAACATTAAGCGGCAAACATTCTCCTCATCACCGCAAACATGGTAATACTCATGATCAACTTTCTTATCAACCGCCTTTTGCTGCAATCCGAGGTACTCTCAAACAATCAAAACCGTCTCCAACTCCTTTTCGCGCTCTTTGGTCTAACATCATTGTGCAATCTTAATTATTAGCAAGCGAGCTATATAGTAAATTAGTATTAACCTCAATATCGAGATAAACGTTTCTATCTCTGAAACTAAATTTAACAAATACAACACCCTACAGCATCACAACTAACAATCACTTCGATATAAAAACTGCCTCCTTGTACCCCACCAGAAAAATAACTTAATAAAAATTTAATGCTTAAAAATTAGAACCTTAATCTTTAAGATTTAGATAGCACTGGTCAAACCAGCCTGCGCAGTCAAGCGCAAAAAAAACACCATCAAGACGTCTAGACACAATATGTAATCAATTGATTAAATAATTTGACCATTGTGAAAAAAAAGACCATTATCTGCATAAGTAAACAAAAAAAAAACACATTGAATACAAAATGAAACAAAATTGTTAAGGAAAGCAACCATGTCAAACACAAATAACGAGCTGATTGTAGTAACGTCCGCGATAATGCAACTAAAAGCAGCCGCAAAATACAAGAATTTTAATCATGATACTTTTCAGAGCGTCATGTCTTTTGCCAACAATTCCGGCCTGTATATCGCGTTAGTAAAGAAAAAAGAAAGAAAAGTAGTCTCAGACATCAATATATCAGCTTGCAGCCAATTAGTGAAAAAATTACAAGAAATGATTTACAACGATGAGTTCCCGCTGGAAGAGTTACGCGATGTCTGTAAAACCAGCAGTATTTTGTCCGATGTAGCACTTTATGGTCAGGACGATCCCAGCGCTGCATTTATGTTGCTGGTCATTTTCCAAAATAGCCTTTCTAGCACTTTGACACCCGCATCATACCTTATTGATTTGATCACTCCTTATTTACACAAAGCATATACCACAAGCCTAGAACCTAAATGGGCGGAGCAACACCCGCTAGATGCTTTGACAGCAAGAGAGAAAGAAGTATATGACTGGCTTTCGGCAGGAAAAACGAATAGAGAAATAGGCCTTATTCTTGGGATCAGCCCTTTCACAGTGAAAAATCATGTGGCGAGTATTTTAGATAAGCTCAATGCTCCAAACCGCTCTGCGGCCTTAGCACTGTGCAACTAGCGCATAAAGAAGCCCCTATATGCTGGATATGGGGCTTCAGAGGGGAAATTATTATTCAGAGGCTTTTTTATTCACATTGCAACCCATCTCTGAGCCACCTTTACATAATTAAAGAAATACAGACTTTTCGACACAAGATTTTAAGTCGCCATTAGTGCTTTACGGGCATATTTGCCGTTACGTGTTAATGGCAATTGTGACCAGATCTGTAGCCTGTCAATCAACATGTACTTTGGTAACAACTTTGCACAATACATTTTCAATTCAAGCAAGGTCGGTGCTTTTTCCTTGATAGTAATGTGGGCATGTAATTGTTTGTCTTCATTTAGTACTACAACACATTCTGCTACGTGCTTGTGTTGATTCAAAGCATGCTCTACTTCACCTAAATGAATGCGATAGCCCTTTACTTTAACCATATGGTCTTCTCGACCGTTATACATAAGTTCACCGAACTCGTTAAAGTAGCCTAGATCCCCTGTATTATAGTATTCACTATTCTGAGCAGTCTTTCCCCAGTATCCGGCAAATACGGTAGGTCCTGAAACACAGATAAAGCCCCGTAAACCTTGTGAAAGTTTGTCTCCTTGCTGGTTTCTAATGGTGATAATGCTGTTACTGGCGGGATAGCCAATAGGAAGAAGATCAGGAACATGCTTACCCACTTCATAGTAGGTGCACACATTAGTCTCTGTTGGGCCATAAAAGTTGTACAGTCGCGTATCCGGTAATTGTGCTCGTAATACTTTTAATGCTTTTATCTCGAACGCCTCTCCAGCAAAAATAACGTGTGTTAAGCGTTCACAGCGCTCGCCAAACAGTGGTTCTGCTTCTAACATAAGCTTAAGTGCAGTAGGCACTGAGTACCACACTGTTATCTTTTGCTGCTCAATGAAGTCGATTAACTGCTTTGGCACATAACTTAATAACTCAGACACCAAATGTACGCTTGCACCAGACAGTAAAGACACATAAATATCGAATACTGAAAGGTCAAAATGCCATGGAGCATGGTTTGCAAACCTATCTTGCTCACTCAAGGTGAGCTTTTCTTTCGCCCAACCAATAAATGCTAGCGCATTTTCATGGGTTATCTGGACACCTTTTGGTGTACCTGTAGAACCTGATGTATACAACATATAGGCGACGGCCTGCGGATTGACCTTTACAGGGGATGAAAGCCTCGTCGCTTGCATCGCATCATTCCAGCAGGTCAATGACGAAATAAGTTCAGCTTTGCCATAGTACTCTTCATTCAGCACAATAACCTGACACTGAATCGAAAAGTCGCGAGTGCACTGATCTAACTGCTCAGCTGAGGTAATTAATATACTAAGCTGGCAATCCTTTCTTATTTCCTCCACACGCCGAATTGGGTTTGCAGGGTCTATTGGCACGTAAATCGCGCCAATATGAGTAACAGCAAGCATAGCAGCGAGGGCACGGCATGACTTGTCTACCCATAAGCCAACACGGTCACCAGAGCGGACTCCCAAACGCTCTAAATGTCCTGCAAAATGGAAGACCGCCTCGCACAACTCATCATAATCCATGCTTAACAAACCATCATGAACAGCCAACTTGTGTTCACCTGCAATAGACTTACCTTGGAGTAAAACCTCATTTAGATTTTTCATAGTAAGCCCAGCCTGTTACATATTAATTCTCTTTGAATATCAGACGTGCCAGAAAAAAGTACTGACCCTAACGCATCCTTAATGCTTCCGTTTACGCCGCCTTCATCAAGATAACCCAGTGCTCCATGTATTCTAATCACATCTAATCCTGATTGGACGAAAGCTTCACTGATGGCAAGCTTACTCATGGCCACTGCTTTGGTGTTGTCTACATCTTGCGACTTCTGCCAAGCGGCAAAATAAAGTAATAATCTTGCGCTTTGAAGTCTCACTTCCATATCGGCGATACGGTGTGATACCGCCTGAAATTTACTTATCGTCTTATCGCCCTGCTTTCGCAAGTTTGCATACTCAATACAGCAGTCTATATCGCGTTGCATCACACCAATAAATAATGCAAATAAGCAACAGCGTTCCCAATCCATTGATGCCGCAAATATCCTCGCACCTTGGCCTTCGTCACCTAATACGTACTTTTTGTGGACTTTCACATCATCAAAAAACACCTGATTTAGCTGAGCCGAATGCAAACCCAACTTTTTATAACTATTACCTACCTCTATTCCTGGTAAGTTAGCGGGGATAACAAATGCTGTCTGACCGAGGTACCCGTACTTAGCATTGGTCGTTGCATAGGCAATAAAGTAGTCAGCAACACTGCCATTTGTCACATAGGATTTTGCTCCTTTGATGATATAATAATCACCCTCAAGACGTGCAGTTGTCGCTAACTTCGCGATATCGGAACCTGCTTCTGCTTCTGATATCGCATTTGCAGCAATTTTTTCTCCTGTGGTGAGCGAAGGTAATAGCTCTTGCTTTATCTCCTCACTACTATGTTCGTAAATTGGCATGACACAAGCAAAAGTATGTGCGGCTCCTGCAAACAATAACCCTGTGTCTGCACCGCCTTGCCCTAACCCTTCTAATACTTTTACTGTCGTTAAAATATCTAGGCCAGAACCACAAGGTGAGTATTTACTATCGACAGGTAATCCAAAGTAACCGAAATCACCTAAAGATTTCCATAAATCAAACGGAAATTCCCCTGCTTTTTGGGTGGTAGACCTTAAGTCAGACGAATAACTTAAAGCATGCTCAAATAATGACAGCTGTGCCTCATTCCATTCAAAATTCATTTGTATCCCCTACTTGTTATACGTTATTGGGTAATTCCCTTAACTTGCCATTTGTTTACGGTCGTATTCTTCAATCGCATTTCTAAAGATGGCAGGCGCTTTCCACCCTTCACAATCAAAACAACAGCCACCGAGCAGACGGATAACTTCATCTCTGAGGTCTGGGTTTTGCATTTGATAGCCAAAGAAAATAGGGTAAATCCAAAAATAGCGGATCAGATCAGCTGCAATCTGCTGACCGCCATTACTCCAATCACGATAAGCATAGAAAGGCGCTTTCCAATCCTGCCCAGCAACAACCTCTGCAATTGCTTCTGCAGCTCGGATCCCTTCTTTCATCGCGAATGACACACCGTAAGAGAAAATGGGATCTAAGAACCTATGTGCATCGCCGATACACATCCAACCGTCACCTACAAATGGCTCAATTCTGTATGAGAAATCAGCCATTGACTGAGAGTCACCTTGACGTTCAGCATTTTTAAAGCGTCGCTTAAGTTCAGGACTAATATGCTCCATTCCCCATGCGATCGCATCATCTGGGTTTTTACACTCTTTGTAATAAAGATCTTTTGGAATAACCACACCCAAGCTGTCAGTATCTGGTGAAATTGGGATGATCCAAGACCAGTGATACTGCTTTGAATACAGTATGGTGGTATTAGTCGAAAATGGTGGCAAGTCTCGCTCCACACCTTTGTAGTGAGCAAATGATGCAATTTGTTGTGAGAAAAACTCGATTTGTCGTTTTCCAGCCACGCCTTTTCTCGATAAGAACGTATTCTGACCGCTGGCATCAACCAATACCTTTGACCTAACTTGGTGTTCGACGCCATCGGCTTTGTAAAGCGCACCGACCACTTTCTCTCCATCTTTAATCACATCAGTGACCATACCAAGCTTATACTCTACGCCATGCTCAACGGCTTTGCGCTTGATCATATCGTCAAAGTCACTTCGACGTACTTGCCACGTGGGTGCAAGAATAGGGATGAAGAATTCATTTTTTGACAGTGAGCCAATTACGTTTACGCCCGGTTTGTCAGGAAAGCCTGCAGCATCCATATCCTCCGCTAAACCTAAGTCACGGATAATTTGTCCTGCATTTCCTGTTAACGACTCACCGATATGGAACCTTGGAAATTGCTCTTTCTCAATACACAAAACAGATAGGCCTTTCTTACGGCATTCTATTCCACACAAGCTACCAGCAGGTCCACTACCGATAATTACCACGTCATAATGTGTAAATCCGTTCATTACATTGCCACCTTATTTAAAAAATCTTCAACTACCCATACAAACTCTTCTGGTCGCTCTGAGGCAGAAAAGTGTCCACAACGTGATAAACGCGTAACCGTCGCATTTTCAAGGCGCTCGGCTGCTTTTTCACTCCACTCAGGGGGAATAATTTGATCATGGTTACCGGCAATAAATAAAGTAGGTACCTTCACGTCATCAAACGTAGTTGCCATTGATTTACGTGCATATTCATCGAGGAAAGAATGATATGCAGGGCGAGAAAGTACATCATTAAGTAAGTCTTCCAGAGCCGGTGTCATTTTTGGAGGATGGTAGTACGCAGCAGCTAAAAATTGTTCTGGGTTTGAGGACATTTTCTTCAGATCACCCCACCAGCTCTCGACATCATCAACCAAACCAAAGCCTGTACAAACTAGTGCTTTGACTTTATCAGGATAACGACGTGCTACTTCTGTTGCGATCATGCTACCAGCTGAGTTGGCCACTAATACCCACTCCTGCTCTTCCAACGTTTCTAGATACTGTAAGGTAAACTCTACATGGTCTACGTATGATGGTGCTTCGTTTTGACTCTGACTCAAGCCAAATCCTGCTAAGTCTAATGCCACTGCATTATGACGACCTTGCAAAGAGCGCAATGTTGAAGACCATGAGGTTGAAGGGTTACCAAGTGCAGGAAGCATGATCCACAAAGGACCTTTGCCTTTGACTCGTAGCGTATGCTGTTTAAATCCATTGCCTGCATCCACAAGCTCTCTTTGGATCCCGTAGCTCTCTTGTAGACAGACTAGACGTTCCAACTCTGATACATCATCATTGCGCTCAGTGTTATCAACTCCAGATAACGATTTAATTAACAGTGAAAGTGTTTTTATATTTTCAAAATGCACTGGTGTAATATTATTCTCAGGGATTTTTGCACCGTAACGTTGATCGACATGTGCAAGTAACCGAACCATAGATAGAGAATTTAATATACCAAGCTCAAGCAATGGTGTATTTTCATCCAAATCTGGTGCTGCACCTTCGAGTAGATCATTATTTATAAAGTCTATTAATTCTTTTTCCACCTTTAAAACTCCATTAGATTAAAATTCAAATAAAACAATATAGAAATATTAAAACAATAAAATAGCCAAGTGGGACTATAAAATTAGTTACATCGGACTATATGAAAAAACAAACTAACAGGTAATTTATTAGTTCTTATTTTAAAAATTAATAATGGAGTTACTATGCTAAAAATCACATTTATTCAGCATGACGGTGAAACCATCGAGACCGAAGTGGAGCCAGGTATGTCTATTATGCAGGCTGCAATAGAAAACCTAGTGGAAGGTATTGAAGGAGAATGTGGTGGTTCGGGAAGCTGTGCAACCTGTCATTGTTATTTGTCAGAACAATGGTCAGATAAAGTGACGCAACCTGACAATAATGAAAGCCAAATGCTGGAAATGGTTAACGATACAACAGCTTTTAGCCGCCTAAGTTGCCAAGTAAAAATTACCAAAGAGCATAATGGATTAAGCGTTACGCTGCCCGAGTCTCAATATTAAAAAAGGAAGCACAATGAAAAGGTGTATTATCGTTGGTGGTGGCCATGCTGGAGCAGAAGCCGCTTTTGAGCTGCGCAAAAAAGGCTGGCAAGGAGAAATCATCATAGTCAGTGCAGAGAGTTATTTACCCTATCATCGTCCTCCTATTTCAAAAACTTATTTAACGGGAGAGACACCTCTCAAGCGGCTGTACATTAAACCAGCGGCGGCCTACGAAAAAGCACATATCAGTATCAAGTTAACAGCACAAGTAGTTGATATTAATGCACTAAAACATACTATCACTTTAGATTCAGGTGAGTTACTTAATTATGATAAGCTGATCCTATGCACAGGTTGTAGTTCAAGAAAACTGACTGTGCCAGGCGCTGAACTTGGCAATGTATTCTCAATTAGAACATTAGACGACATCGAACATATTGCACGCGCACTTGGGAGTAACCAGCCCCATAAACATATCGTCATGATTGGTGGTGGGTATATAGGCTTGGAAACTGCTGCATCTTTTAAAAAGCTAGGTCATCACGTCACTATTTTGGAGAGAGGCAACCGCATTTTAAATCGCATTGCAGCCGAACCCATTGCCGCCCATATCACAAAACTACATCAGTCTCAGGGCGTCAGTATTTTCACCGACAAAAGCGTCATTGCATTGACTGGAGAGCAAGCTGTACAAGCAGTTCATTGTAGTGAAGGAGAATCTTTTAAAGCAGATATCGTTGTGATCGGCATAGGTGCAGAGCCAAACACTCGCCTAGCAAACCATGCTGGCATCATGACAAAGCAAGGTAGAATAGAAGTCGATCAGCAAGGAAAAACCTCTGTGCCTGATATTTATGCGGCTGGTGATTGCACTGTTGGTATTGAGCCCTTTAGTGGCCAAAATACCACTTTAGAGTCTGTACCTAGTGCTGTGCAACAGGCCAAAATGGTAGCAGCAGCGATATGTGACGTCCCCCAACCACAAATACAAGTGCCGTGGTTTTGGTCTGATATCTTTGATTGTAAATTACAAATAGCTGGTTTGTATCAAGGTTACGACACGGTAATTGAGAGAATATATAACAGCGATAGTAAGAGCTACTGGTACGTAAAATCTCACAAAATAATTGCAGTTACGTGTATTAACTGTCCTTCTGATTTTCAGGCTGGTAAGAAGGTTTTAAAAGAAAATATTACGCTCTGCTTATCAGAACTAAAAAACATAGATAACCCCATTATCCCCAAAGTCAATACTATACCCGCTTAATAGCATGCTGGGAGTATAATAATTATATCTTCCAGCACTATTTAATCAAGCCCTAACCTATCCCATTTATAAATAGGTTATAGACGTAGTCAGCCCATTCTTTACCAGAGATTTGATCATCATTAATATCCCAAACACCCTTCCTAATATCATCAAGCAAAAAAGGTGATATAATTAAAGAAACCAGATTAAATGCTGCAAGATTTGCCTTCACCTCATCTTCAATAGAGGTTTCTTTCATGATTAGTTTGGGGAGTAATTCAGAAACTTTTCCAGGAAAAGCATTGATAAAAGCGTCACTCAGCGGTGTTGATTTAAACATAACTTCTTCTTTTAAGATCGACACCACTGCTGGATTAAAATTTATAATATCACTTAATGTTATTATAAATTCGTATAGTGGCCTATTTTCACTCTCTATTTTTTCAAGCTTATCCAGTAAGGGGGCTGACAAGCTCTCTACAACTGCAATAAAAAGGTTTTCTTTGCTGCCAAAATAATATTTTATCATTGCTGAGTTTAGCTGTGCCTCATTTGCAATGTCTCTGATTGTAATTTTACTGTATGGCTTATTGTCTAGTAATGACTTTCCTGCTTCTATTAATTTGTTTTTTTGCTTGGCTTGTCTTTCACCGTCAACCGGACGACCTTTCTTTGTATTCTTCATAGATAGATTCTTGTTATTATTATAGAACTAGTGATAGTGTAGATAAATATGATAGCTTGTTGATCCAACCTCAGCCGCGATTAATAGCAATAAAAAGCTAACGAGTTGGCCTACGCTTACTTTTGAGCAAACGTATGCACCGAGCGGCGCACCAATAACCACAATGGGAATGGCAGCCAACAGGTAGCCCTGTATTTGATGGTCAATTACATTTAAATGCCATGCGTTAATAACACTCCCCAGTACAGATACAAACGCCATAACAATAACAGAGGTTGCTGTCGCTTTTTTCATATCCGCATGACAAAAAATAACTAAAAACGCGAATAGTATGATGTCCGAGCCAGACCCCACCAGTCCGCTTGCAATGCCGCCAATCAAGGCAACCATCATAATCTGACGTTTTTTAGGTTGTATTGAGAAACATGTCACTTGATGGTGTAACTTTCCTCGGATCCTGTAGATCATTGTGATAGCAAAACAAAGCAATAAAAAGCTAAAAATAGCTTTGACAATAGTGCTTTCAACTATCGGAGCCAAAATGATTAAACTCAGTGCAATACCTACTGCCGACATCGGCAAAGCGACTAATACTTCACGTCGGTAGTAAGGTATACCACGAGAAATAATGGTTAATGCCGCCGCAGTCATACCAAAACTCTGTATCGCTAGAGAAAATACTTTCGCTGTGTACGGTTCAATATTAAGTACTTTAGTCATAATTGGAAACGCGACGGCACCACCGCCTAGCGCCGTACCACCAGCCACGAATGAGCCAAATACCATAGTCAAGGCAATTTGAAACTCACTCACGATTTGATATAGCGCAGAGCTAAGTCCTTGCAGCCATATTAGTGACAAATAAACCAATAGGGTGAAATATAAAGGGAAATAGCTTGTTCGGTATAATTTATTTAAATAGACCATTTTTATTTATAAAATTTCAAAAATATAAATAAATACTACACAACAAATATAAATAAAAAATAGTCAATATGGACCATGTTGACTAACGCCACATTCAACTCATTTTTAAGCTTTGAATAATAGTAAGAACTCTTTTTTTATTTTCATCGCTTCAACCTTTATATCTTCATCAGCATTTTCCAAGGTGCGAGCAAGGATTGCATTAAAAAAACAGTTACTTTTAGAACGAGAAATAATAAATTCTGCAGCATCACTAGGGTCTACTGCCTTCAATTCCCCTTTGTCAATCTCAACGGCAAGTGAATTAGCAAGCTTTGAGACTCCTTTTCTAGGCCCAAACCGTAAAAATGCTTCTCCTATCTCATCAAAGTGTCCAGAATAGTAAATAGCATTTCTTAGCAAGTTTACATACCATGGATCGGTGATAAAACTGATGTACTCAAAAGCCTTTTTGTAAATAAAGTCCTCTAATGTTTGCTTGTCACCACGCGGTTCAAACATCTTTTCTATCTGCTTTTCACACTCACCAATTAAGATAGCGACAAACAACTTTTCCTTCGTTTTATATCTAGAATAGATAGTCGGCTTACTCACTTTAGCTGCTTTGGCGATGTCATCGACAGATACACCATCCAAACCATTTTTGATAAAAAGTTTAGTTGCCGCATCTTTGATAGCCTTATCTTTTTGTTCTGCTCTGGTACTCAAATATTTTCTTCTCCCGATGATGTGAGTGGCTGCTCATTAATCTCAATGCTATTGCTGGCATCACGATGAAAGACTTTTTCTTTACTGGTTAGAATTTCATATAATACTGGGATCACAAACAAGGTTAATGGCGTCCCGATCCCTAATCCAAACGCAATAGCGACAGCCATGGAAAAAAACAAGACATCATTGCCCATAATGAGTGGCAATAACCCCACTATTGTTGTAATTGATGTGATCAATATTGGTCTCATCCTTACACTGGCCGCCTCAACAAGTGCTTCTCTAAACGACACACCGGTGTTTTTACGTTCAATGTCGGCACGGTCAATCAACACAATTGCATTATTGATAATGATGCCCGCAAGCGCGAGTAAACCAAGGATCACAATAAAGCCAAACTCTCCTCCCATCAGCTGTAGTCCACTGCCTGCACCAAATACCACCAAAGGTATGGTCAACAATATGACTATTGGTCGCCTAAATCCACCAAACTGTGAAATCAATATCAAGACGATGATACAAAATGCCAATGGAAAATTAGCCGCCAATGCCGCTTTTCCTTTTTTAGAATCTGCAATGATACCATCAAATTCAATGGAGTAACCCTCCGGTAGATGCGCATTTAGCTCTGTGATTTGCTTCTGTACCATCGGCGCAAGATCTTCTGGTGAATATTTCAAATTACGCCCTTCGATTGTCACCGTAGGTATACCATCTTCTTTTTCTATGACTGGAAACCCTGTTTCATAACTCACGGTTATGAGTTGTTCCAATGGAATTGGTTCACCTGAAAGAGGTGAAATAATTGTCTCCGCTTTTAATGCAACCACATCTAGATGTTCAGCTCCTCTTAATACCACCGGCACGTTGTCATCGTCCTGCCTAGATACAGACACAACCGTGCCATTCAAAAACTGAGAAATAGTAGTAAGGACTTGAACCTCTGAAATGCCAGCTTGCTCTGCCAATATCTTGTTGACACTAATATTGGCTCTTGTCGACAAATTGAACCAATTTGACCAAATGTGGATCATATCAGGATATGCTTCAAATATTTTGATCACTTGCTGTGATCCGTTAAAGACTTGGGCGTAATCAGGGCCTTTATACTGGACTTGTAACACTGTCGGATCAGAGGGGCCTGTAAACATCCCGGATACCCTAAATTGCACATCAGGTATCACAAGCTTGGCAACCTTTCTAAGCTGCACTAATGTTTCCTCTACCGCTTCACGGGATGTTAAATCGATAAGCAAAAAGCCAACGTTATTTGCTGGATCTAATGGCGCAAGAGAAAAAATAAACCTTGGTCCGCCAAATCCAACATATCCCATTACATGATTCACATAAGGAAAAGTGCCGTCATCATTAAGTGCCTCTGTCAGTTCTGTCATGGCCGCTTCTGTGACTAAGGTAGAGCTTCCCGCTGACGTATTGATATAAGCTAAGAGTTGATGCCGCTCGCTGGATGGAAAAAATTGCTTTGGCGTTGATGAAATTAGCTTTACACCGACAAAAAACAGCGCCAGCGCACCCAATATCACCCATTTTTTATGGTTAAGTGCAAGCGTTAGTAGCGTTCGGTATTGTGTTTCCAGCTTTTTAAATACTCGCGTGACCGATGTTGTTTGTACCGGCTTTTTAGAGACAAAGAAGTAGCACATAGTAGGGGTAACTGTCATCGCAAACAACCATGAAATTGCCAATGATATCAATACTACCAGTGAGATATTCCGAGTGAACTCACCAGCCCCATGTTCAGCCATCATCAACGGAATGAATACAATCACTGTCGTTGCTGTTGAAGAAAGTAGCGGTAATGCTAGTTCTTTGCCGACTTCAGCTAACGCGTGATATTTATCTTGGTGTTCTTCGTACCGTCGTTTAAATTGCTCTGCCACGACAATTCCATTATCCACAAGCAGACCTAGCGCAATGACTAAAGTGGCAAGACTCATTCGTTCTAGCTGCATTTCAAACAGTCCCATTACCGCAAGTGTGGCTAACATCACACACGGTACTATGGCACCAACAATTAGCCCCATCCGAAGACCCAAAAAGACCATCACTACTGCCAGTACAATAAACAGCGTTTGCAACACGTTTAGAGACACACCGTAAACCGCCTTTTCCACTTCAATGCTCTGTTTTGAAACAATATTCAGTTCTATTTCTTGGGATAAGTTTTTCTGGATATCGGATAATGCTTGGTCGAGGCGTTTAGTGTAATTGATCACACTTTGCTCTGGTTGCATCACTACAGATAACACAACGGCTCGTGATCCGTTAAAGAATGCCGCTTGTTGATAGGGACTTTTCGTTGTTTTAGTGACAGTCGCGACATCGCCTAGCGTGATGATCCCATGCGGGGCAGTAT
>NZ_RDBW01000027.1:0-72111 GCF_003934235.1 Pseudoalteromonas sp. J010
CTGCATTAATGGTTATTGGCAATTAGCGACATAGGTTAAATCGTTAATATGCTCCGGTGCGTCCATGATATAAGTCGCTTCGCCTGTATTGGCATCTAGCGTATAAAGTTTTGCATCCTCACCTTTGTTACGCCCAGACACATATAATGTGCCATCGCTACTCACTGCAAGACCCGAAGCCCAATTTACGCCATGCTCACCCACTAAGTCTAACGTCATGGCTCCTTTGTCAAGCACATACAATGCTTTGCCTGTTAACACATAAATTAGATTCGTGTCAGCTGAGTATGCAATATCGCCATGTGAGAAATCATCACCTGCATAGCTTAATTTGCCTAGTACCGTTTTTGCACCACTTTGTAAGTCAAACTCGTACAAGTACGTTTTACTGCTTGAAAGGAGCTTTGTACCATCTGGTGTAACCGCTGAGCGGTAAATCGGCCAAGAMACGGTATTGGCTGCRAGCGTTTGCTCGGCGCTATCTAGCGAAACTTTCCACAGTGATGAAGCTTTGGTCGTACCGTTAGTCTGCTCCATAAAATATAGCTCACCGTTGTGCGCCGCGATGTTAGAGGCGGTGTTATCRACGCCTTCTACATATGAATACGTACCACCACTGGTATCAAAGTGATAAACATAACTATTGCTTTGTTCGCCGAAGTTGTTTATGCCATAAACACCCACTTTACAACCCGTCGTTGGTGCTGGTGTCTGTGCTTCTTCTGTCACAACAACGTTGTCGAGTAACGCACCATAAGAATCAGAAGTACCAACTCCTTGAAATTTGAGTTGTGTTGAGCTTGATGTCGCCTCTACAGTAAACTCGTATTTTGACCATCCTCGTGTCGTCGCATTCATTGTTGCCAGCGTATTTTCGCCAAACCAAGCGCGTGCAAGATTTGTTGAGTTATTATCTACAACACGAGCCGAGTAATAAAAGCTCACTTTGTATTTTTTACCAGCTGTAGTCGGTATGTCTTGATAAATCGTGTAATTAGCCGTTGAATCAAGCTCTAAATACTGATCCCCGTCTTGTGCGTTAATGATACCAAGACTTTGCTTTTGGATCTCGAACCTTGCTCCGTCTCGATTCCAGCCCTGTAAGTCATTAAACAAAGCCCAATTGCCAGAAATACTACCTGATGTTTCAAATGAACCATTGATGACTAAATTATCAGCAGCATTGGCTGACCCAACTGCTAACAACATCGCACCTGCAATAACGCTTAATTTCATACCTACTCCAAACCACAAGCTGAATTTGTAAATTAAATGTTTACAAAAATCAAAACAACATACTACCATTGTCGTACTTTTCTACTCCATGGTCAATGAGCAATCAAAAAACCAGACTTAATCATTTATTTAATCCATTTCCACTCATAAAAAACAATACTTTTTAACTAGAGTGTTATGGGTGCGATTGAAAGTAACACTACCATTTCAAAGAATGCGTACATTAAACTCGGGGTTGTTAAACATAGAAGGGGGTCTTTAGTAATTTACCGTGCAGCTTCGTGTATTTTCTTGGTTACAATAATGAAAGTCTAAATAGTAGCTGTCTTGTGATGGCATTTTTCCCAATTTAATGGCGTGATACAGCAGCTCAGCTCCCTTGCGACCCATTTCAAACGGGTTTTGACCAATGTTTATTGTGGACAAGCGGTTTTCTAAGGCTCTCAACTGTATTTCTTCAGTATCAGCCGAAATAATTACGGCTTTTTCGCTACTCACTTTTTCCCTGTACGGAGTCAACTTCGTTATATATTTTGGATGAAACTGAGCAAAACCTGCTACCGCTAAAAAAATAGGCGGTTTCTCATACTGCATTAGTGCCAATAGTTGGCTAAGAGCATCGTCACGCTTGCCCATCGTATATAATGGGCAGCGCTCAAACTCAATCCAGCCATGCTCGCCTTTAAGTGGCTCTATACTTGAGTGCTCAGATAGTGCATACCTGACACCGTTCATTCGCTTATCTAGGTTTGGTGTTGAGTGGTGCCCTGTTTGTATGCAGATTTGTTGTGGCTCGCTAGACTTAAATGCTTTGGCGGCCTCACCTAACGCAACACCGAACGCAAAATTATCGGTACCTACATATGCGAGGCGATAACTTTTATGTGCTTCCAGTAAATCTGAATCAAAGGTTATTACTGGTATATTAAGCTGCTTTGCTTTTTTCAGTGAACGCGAAACCAAGAAATCAGAATCAGTCGTGGAAATTAATAACCCGTCTACTTTTTGCGATAATAAGTCATTTATCACTAAGCTTTGTGTTCTAAAGTCCTGATAATCATCAGCACCATCGTAAATACATGTCAAGTCAACATGACGACGTGCAAAATGAACACAGCCTTTGAAAGATTGCTCATAAAAGCTGTCGTTTTTAGTCTTACCAACGACGGCAATGGTTATGCTGGCGTACGCGTTCTGGCTCATAACTAATAGGCTTATCAAGCCTATTGCGATTACAATAAAACGCTGTACTTTATGAGTTAACTGCATGTTTCGAGTGGACTATTTTTAATCTCTACAGCAAGCATAACCGATATTTTAGACAACGCAACCCTCAATAAACCGGCATATAAAACAAGCAACAGGATGAACAATTAATGCAATGCCTAGGCTAGTCGCCCTACTCATCTAGAAGTACTTCAATAACGAACAATTCACAGGACGCTAAGCATTGCAGGTTTATTTTAATTATTGGCGTTCGTAAACTCTCTGTCTTTGGGTTTACTATCCAAATGTCCGCTACAGCGGGTTGCTATCAACGCCATCATGCTTATCAGTGCACCGACCCAAGCGGTATCTTGTAGTGACATGCTGTCAACAATCTGCCCCCCAAGAATAGATCCAAGTGCGATCCCTATGTTAAATGCCGCAATATTAAAACCTGATGCGACATCAACCGCCTTAGGAGAAACCTGCTGAGCCAATTGCACAACATAGACCTGTAACCCAGGCACGTTACCAAAGGCAAAAGCTCCCCATAATACGACCGTTATTATCACACCGACTTTGGACTGCATAGTGAAGGTAAGCGCCAACAACACCAGGCTAAGCATGGTAAAAATAATGGTAAGCGCACTGACAGCACCCTTTTTATCAGCTAGTTTACCACCATAAATATTCCCGACCGCAACAGAAACGCCATACACTAGCATGACAAGGCTTACCGCAGTAGAACTAAACCCAGCTTGTTGTTGTAATATGGGAGCCAGATAGGTAAAAGCGGTAAACGTGCCACCATACCCCAATATTGTGATTAAAAACACAAGGAGTAGCCTAGGCTGTGCAAGCACTTTTACTTGCTCTGAAAACCTTGCGGCAGGCGCTTTTTCAAGATTTTTAGGAATAAGCAATACGCAACCAACGAGTGCGATAAAACCAAGCCCAGCCACAATTAAGAACGTCGCCCGCCAGCCAAATATTTGCCCTACCCATGTACCTAACGGCACCCCGGTGACTAAAGCAACGGTCAGGCCTGTAAACATAATAGCAATTGCGCTAGCAGCGCTTTCTTTGGCCACTAAACTAGCTGCAATTGTCGCACCAATAGAGAAAAACACCCCATGTGCAAGCCCAGTTAGAACACGAGCAATAACTAACCTTTCATAACTTGGAGCTTGCCAAGCGATAAGGTTACCGAGAATAAATAGCACCATTAAACTGATAAGCAACCGCTTTCTCTCCCATGTGTTTGTAAGCGCAGTTAATAGTGGAGCGCCTATCGCTACGCCAATCGCGTAAAGGCTCACTAATAAACCTGCGCTAGGCAAAGACACGTTCAAATCAGCAGAAATGGTTGGGACTAACCCAACGATGACAAATTCAGTGGTTCCAATAGCGAATGCACTGAGGGTCAGTGCGAGTAAAGCAAACGGCATAGTGTACCTTTTGTGCCAAGATTAAATAGTTGCTGTAGTGTGCGTGAAGTTTTATTTGCCAAAAACAGTAAAAATGACAAAATACTTTTGTCAAAATTGAAAAGGTAACCCAATGGCTGTGAATTCAAAATCAGAAGATCTCGACGCTTTCGTTAGTGTGGTAGATACAGGAAGCTTCTCATCCGCTGCCAATTTGATGGATCAACAAGTTGCAAAAGTATCTAGAGCTGTAACCCGCTTAGAAAAGTCATTGAATGTAACGTTATTAAATCGTACCACGCGGCGTATCGAGTTAACTGAAGAAGGAACACTATTTTTGAACTATGCGCGCCAAGCGCTGAATACGCTTGCCCAAGGAGAAGAAGCGTTGCGGCTTCTGCGATTTTCCCCTGCAGGGAGGCYAAGAGTAGATGCTGCCAGTCCATTTGTACTCCACCAGCTTACCCCTTTACTTAAAGGCTTTAATAATGCTTTTCCCGCGATTAATCTTGAAATTACCAGTCATGATAGCATCATTAATTTGCTGGAATACAAAACTGATATTGCAATTAGAATTGGCGATTTACCTGACTCTAACCTCCATGCTCGCCTATTAGGGCGCAGTAAATTACATCTAGTCGCAAGCCCTGACTATCTTGAAAAGCTTGAAAACCCAAAGAATGAGCCTCTTGAACTTGCTGATCATCGCTTAATTGGCTTTACTGATGCGCCGCATCTCAATCATTGGCCACTACACACACCACAACAACTAAAATTTTCCATAAGTGCGTCGAGTGGCGAAACTGTGCGGCAACTTTGTATTGCTGGCCACGGTATCGCACTTTTATCTCACTTTATGGTCTGTGACGATATACGTTCAGGTAAACTGGTTGAGGTATTTCACGAGCGCATTGTTTCACCTAATAGACGAGAAACAGTGCAAGCTGTTTACTATCAAAATAGTGCCGTCTCATCGAGGGTTTCTGCATTTTTAGATTACATTACCCCTAGACTGCAACTTTGATTATCAAATTAAACAAGTTACAAATTCAGTATGTACGCTATAGATCAATCAATGTGTTTCATTTTAATCGACAATCACAGCTCGCTATGTGTTGAAAATACAACCGCGAGCCATGAAAGCCTATCGCTTAAAATCCCCATTGTAGAGACTAATTCTGTCACAGAGATAGTGTATGATGCCTAGCTCAATCCAAGGAGCATTATCGTGTCACAAATATTCTCATTTACTATCGTACTTACTTTTCTGATTTGCACATTTCATGCTTCAGCAACTTCCTTTTTAGCTTTTGGCGATATGCCATACACACAGGTAGACCATGAAATGCTGACATCAACAGGGGTGTTACATAAGTTAGCGAATGCGACTGAGCATGACTTTATCGTCCATGTTGGTGATATGAAGTCTGGCTCACTTTCATGCACGAATGGATTACTGCGCAGCAATTATGCTCTGATTTCTAATGTGAGTAGCAAACCCTTTGTCTACACACCTGGGGACAATGATTGGACAGACTGCGATCGTGAAACACTCTCGCCAAGATATGATGAGCTAGAAAGGCTGAACTTTATTCGCGATAACTTTGCAGTCCAAAGCCCTCATTTGCCACAATTTAAGCGCCAACTCACTCTACCAGAAAATCAGGCATGGGTAATTGATGACGTACAGTTTTTAACCTTGCATATCCCCGGTACCAATAATGGCCGCAGGCAGATTTTACTTTCAAATAAAAAAGCGGCGTACAATGCATCCCAAAGTCGTGATGAAGAAAATATAAAATGGCTGAATAGCTTGCTATCTTCTAAGCGTAAAGCGGCGGTTATATTCATGCAAGCCGACCTATATCAGCCACATAAGTACTCTGGACACTGTAACAAAACGACTAAAGCCAAGTGCGATGGCTATCAGCTATATCGCGAAACATTTGCACAATATGCAGCAAGGCTTAGTTATCCACTATTGCTGATCCATGGCGATACCGGTGAGTTTTGCTTTACTAAGCTTGCAAACAACCTGTGGCGGCTCAATGCACCGGGAGATTTTCAGTTTTTAGATATCGCAAAAGTCACTGTTACTGACGACAAAAATAAACCGTTTTCGGTTTCGGCATTGCACTCAAAGGCAAAGGTTGCCAAATGTAAGGGGCTGTAAAGCCCCTTTACTGTATGAGTCTAAGGTTATAATAACAGCTCTTGTTGTTTACTATGGCTTTCAAACTGCTCTTGCTGCACTGTGTCTACAAAGACCCACTCACTTTCTATTTTCTCTTTGCTGATATTAAGTGTYAAATAACCGCGCTGATGAATATTGGCATATTCAAGGTCATCTACTAACAATGTTAATACCTCAGCAAACTGTAACGCCTGCTCATCGCTCAATTGCAAATAGTGCTCAAGACCAGGAGAGCTCACCGAGGCCGTTGCATATTCATAGCCGCAAACCTCTCCCTTGGTATTACATAATTTACCTGACCACGCATTATGTGTGTCACCCGCAACAACGACTAGGTTTTTATTAGCGGCTTTTGCTGTCTGTAAAATAACTTCACGTTCAATCGGGTAGCCATCCCACGCATCAAGGTTGTACGGTGCAGTAAAATCTACTCGTGCTTTTTCTTGGACAGTTAGGGTCGGATCGCCCGCTATTAATCGTGTTTTTATTTGCGCAAGCTCAGACAGTTGTGCTGACATCTGCGCAGAAGGGTTTGCTAATGACATGAGTAACTCAGCAGGGATCATCATTTTGGTCATTAATACCTGCTGTCCCAACACTTGCCATTTGGCAGATGAAGTTTTCATATTATCGGTTAACCACGTAAGCTGTTCAAGTCCTAACAGTTGTTGCGTCGGTGCAGTGAGATCAGCTTGAAATCCAGTTATATCAAGTTGACCGCTTAAGGGGTCAATATAGTTTTGGTAATTTAAAGATTTTGCTCGACTTTCGTGGCGTGTGTCTAGCATATAGAGTGATAGTAAATCACCAAATTCAAACTTTCGATACAGACTTTCTAATTGCCCTTTGACCACAGGGCGTACTGGCATCCACTCATAATACGCTTGAAGGGCAGCAAGCTTACGGTCAGAGTATTCTCCCTCACCTTCATTATGATTTTCAGCGCCATCTAAATAGGAGTCGTTACAAACTTCATGGTCATCCCACACTGCAATAAAAGGCGTATTAGCATGGAGTGCTTGTAAGCCAGGATCCGTACGATACTTTGCATATCTCAAGCGATAATCATTTAACGAAATGATTTCTTCTGCATTATCGGACTCTAACGCTCTGCCCATTTGCGTCGCATTATCAGTCGCGTAGCCGCCCATACCATATTCGTAAATATAATCACCTAAATGCAATACAGCGTCTAGGTCATTACGCTTTGCAGCTTCTGCGTAAACATGAAAGTACCCAGCAGGATAATTTGCACAAGACATAACCGCCAATTTAACTTGGTTTACGTCATTAACAGGTAAGGTTTTGCATCTACCGATTGGTGAATGGGTTTCTGTGGTCACAAAACGGTAAAAGTATTGGCTATTTGCGCTTAGATCACTAAGATCGACCTTCACCGTATAATCGTTCTTCGCCTGTGCCACTAGCTGATGGCTTTGTAACAGCACCCCAAAATCCTGAGATTCAGAAACTTGCAAAGTGAGTGCAACACTACTTGGATTGCCTTGCGGCGTTACGCGAGTCCATAGGATAACTTTATCTGATAACGGGTCGCCACTGGCAACACCATGGTCAAACGCCACGGTAAAATCATTGCTTGCTATATCCTTGCTACCACTACTGCCACATCCGGTTAGCGAAACACTCACGGTTGCTGCCCCAATGCCAATCAGTGCACTTTTGATAAAATCTCGACGGGTAAAACTTGCCATTATTCTCGTTCCTTAACTACACAGTGCACCTTACGCTCTATTCTCCTTTTTGTATAAATAGATAACAGAGATGCACTGACTAACTTTTTGGACTGACAAGCTTAATGGGGCATTATGACAATTTTAGGACTGGTCTTATCTGTTTATTGCTCCATGGCAACCACGCTACCTCGTCCTTGACGTTTTGCCTCGCTCAGCGCTTCCTCAGCGCGGTGGATCATTGCTTCTACCGAGCTTTGAAGACCGCAAAACTCCACTACCCCGAACGAACTAGTAAGCGCGATGTTTTTATCACACGTCACCTCAAAGGCTTGCTGCACAATAAAATTTTTAGCACGAGCCGCCAACAATGAGGCACCTTCAAGAGCAGTATTGGGCAATAACAGGGCAAACTCAGTACCATTGATCCGCGCTATTATGTCGGTTTCTCTTAACATTCCATTAAGTAGGGAACTAAATTCAACAAGTACCCTATCCCCTACGGCATAACCATATTGCTCATTAATTGTTCTAAAATGATCAATGTCGGTAATAATTAGACTAAAAGGAACTCGGTAGCGCTCATATAACTTAATTTGACCATCAAGCTTTTCACTAAGTTGTCTGCGACTAGCAACCCGTGTCATCGGATCGATCTGAGACACAAAGTCGAGCTCGTTTTGCAAATGCGCTCGTTCACTCTCGAGCACCTTAATCGCGGTAATATCTTTACCGTATATGAGATAAGCATGGGAACTTAACGGGAGGCACTTTACACTAAAAAACACGCCGGTCAGGGTATCAATCTCCAATTCGGTAGCGCCCAGGTCTTGATTGCCCTTCAGACTTAAAAACCAGTCAGCCAATTCATCGCCGTCAATTCTGTCCTCAAAAACACTCCCCTGAGCAGATGAAAATAGCGCCTCTATTGTATTGCCAATTAACGACTTGTTGTGCTTACCAAGCAATGTTGCCATCGTATCATTACAAAAGGTTATCACATTCTGTTGGCTCACTATCGCTACTGCATCTTCACTTTTGTTCAGCGCTTCAATCAGTGTCATTTCTAAATGGTTTTCGCTCAAAATAATGGTTCTCCCTTGGCTTTTCCATACTGTAAAACAATTTATTTAATTTATCTTCTATCTCAGATAAAGCGCTCTCTTATTTTGGAATACACATCAATCAACATTTATTGATTCTAATTTGGCACCAATCATTTTCCCAATTACCTGTATTTAACGCAACAAATGAAACGTATAGTGTGCGTCATATACACAGGAGGCACTATGTTCAAACCAACCAGACTTGTCACACTCATTTCTGCTTTACTCTTACTCAGCGCATGCGGTGGATCAGAGCAAGCGATAACTAACGCTCCACAGTTACAACCTATCGATGTAGCTGCCACACCACAGATAAATGTTGCCGATTGGCACACTTATACAACGCGTCTTTCTTCTCCCAATGAGGTCGCGTTACGCGCCCGCGTAACTGGCGTTGTTCGATCGGTAAATTTTAAAGAAGGTGATACTGTTGAAAGAGGTGAGGTTCTTTTTGAGCTTGATGACCGTACTTTTTTAGCTGACGTGGCCAGCCTTGCTGCGCAAGTAACTCGAGCAGAGGCAGCGCTTTCGCAAGCGAAAAGTGAGTCTGCTCGAGCTCTTCGTCTTAGTAAACAAAAAGCCATATCCACTGAAGAAGTAGACGCTCGAGTTTCACTTACGGCACAGCGTCAGGCTGAATTAGACGCCTTAAGAGCCTCTTTTAAGTCTGCACAACTTAATTTGGAATTTAGCAAAGTCACGGCTCCTATTAGTGGAAAAATTTCATTTGCTGAAGTGACCCAAGGCAATACGATCCGTGCAAATGACACGCTACTCACAACGATTGTCGCGACCGACAAAATGTATGCGTATTTTGATATTGATGAACGCACATGGAACAGTCAATTCGCCACAGTAACCGACACAGATAAATTACCAGTAAAACTTCAGCTTTTAGGTAGCCAGGCACAGCCAATTATCGGCCAGCTAGACTTTATTGACAATGCTATCGATAACCACTCAGGCACCCTAAAAGTAAGAGCCTCTTTCGATAATAAAAATGGTTTGCTACGTCCAGGGTCGTTTGCTCGTGTGAGTTTATCATCCGGAGAACTTAATAACCGCGTGATAATACCTGATAAAGCTGTTGGTACAGATCTTAAAAATCGTTTTGTGCTTGTCGTAAACGATGCTAACACTCTTGAATATCGGTTAATCACGCTGGGTAATCGCTATGGTGAGTTTCGTGCGATTGAGTCAGGACTGAGCGCAGGTGAGCGCATTGCAGTCAATGGCCCTGCTCGGGTGGGCCCTGGAATGCCCATAAGTCCAAACAATGTAACACTTACGCTTCCCGAATCCATTTCAGCTCAAGTCGTTGCAATGACCGAGATTGAGTCAACACAAGGACTAAATTAACAATGAAATTTTCACATTTTTTCATTAAAAGGCCTATCTTTGCCGCAATGATGTCACTGGTGATACTTATCGCCGGTGCCATCTCCTTGTTTCAGCTGCCAGTCAGTGAGTATCCTGAAGTCGTACCTCCGACTGTTGTAGTGTCAGCAACTTACCCAGGCGCTAACCCCAAAGTCATTGCCGAAACCGTAGCAACGCCTTTAGAGCAAGAGATCAATGGGGTTGAAAATATGTTATACATGTTTTCACAAGCGACTAGTGACGGCCGACTGACACTCACCGTTACGTTTGCACTAGGCACAGATCTAGATAGAGCACAGGTTCAGGTACAAAACCGTGTAAACAGTGCCACGCCCAGATTACCAGAAGAAGTGCAGCGCCTTGGTGTAGTCGCAGAAAAAGCTTCTCCAGATCTTACTATGGTCGTGCATTTGGTGTCACCCAGCGGCTCTCATGACACGAGTTACCTTTCAAACTACGCGGATATTTATGTTAAAGACCAGATAGCACGACTACCTGGTGTTGGCGACGTACAGCTATTCGGTGGAGGAAAATATGCGTTGCGGATTTGGCTAAACCCCGAACAATTAGCTGAGCGTAACCTAACTGCCAGCGATATAGTTAAAGCAATAAAGCAACAAAACCGTCAAGTTGCGGCAGGCTCACTAGGTGCACAACCGACCACCAATGATAACCAATTTCAAATACTGCTAAACGTAAAGGGCCGCTTGGCTGAGATAAACGAGTTTGAAAACATTATCGTAAGTGTATCCAACGATGGAGCAATCACTCGATTACGAGATATAGGTCGAGTCGAGCTTGGACAAGATAATTATGCGTTACGTGCACTATTAGATGGAAACGAGGCTGTTGCGATGCCTATTTTCCAGCGCCCTGGCTCAAATGCTATCGAGCTTTCTGATCAGGTGCGTGAAACCATGAAATCACTTGCGACACGTTTTCCTGAAGGAGTCGAATACGATATTGTGTATGACCCAACAATCTTTGTACGCGGCTCTATAGATGCGGTTATCTCAACCCTTCTAGAAGCCATTGTTTTAGTTGTATTGGTGGTTATTTTATTCCTACAGACATGGCGCGCATCTATCATTCCTCTTGTCGCGGTACCAGTATCGTTAGTGGGCACTTTTGCTGCCATGCAGTGGCTTGGCGTCTCCATTAACACCCTCTCCTTATTTGGTTTAGTACTTGCCATTGGTATTGTCGTCGATGATGCTATCGTTGTTGTAGAGAATGTAGAGCGTAATATTGAAAACGGTCTTGCACCTTTCGAAGCCACAAAGCAGGCGATGTCTGAAGTAACAGGCCCGATTATTGCCATCGCGCTAGTGCTGTGTGCTGTATTTATTCCCACCGCATTTATTACAGGACTATCGGGGCAGTTTTACAAACAATTCGCCCTCACTATTACTATTTCTACGTTAATTTCCGCTTTTAACTCTTTGACATTATCTCCAGCACTTGCCGCGTTACTGCTAAAACCACACGGTGCCAAGCCTGATAGGCTCACTGTGATATTGAATAAACTATTTGGACAGTGGTTATTCAAGCCATTTAACCGATTTTTTGACAAAGCAGCACAAGGCTATGTCGCGCTTGTAAAAAGGCTGATCCGCTTAAGTGCTATCGTGCTAGTCATTTATCTAGGGTTGATTTTTGCCACAACAAAACTGTTTGATACCATCCCTGGAGGCTTTATACCGCAACAGGATAAACAATACCTCGTTGCTATCGCTCAGCTCCCAGATGCAGCCAGTTTAGATAGAACAGAGGCTGTTGTTCGTGAAATGGAACAAATTGCATTAAATACACCGGGCGTATTGCACTCTGTATCATTTCCGGGGTTATCTGTTAACGGCTTCACAAACAGCCCTAACAGTGGCATTGTATTTGTCACTCTGGATAAATTTGAAAATCGCACTACACCTGAACTTTATGCTTCCTCAATCGCAGCAAAGTTAAATCAGCAATTTACTGTCATAGATGAAGCATTTGTTGCCGTATTTCCACCGCCTCCTATTCAAGGTCTTGGCACAACTGGTGGTTTTAAATTGCAAATTGAAGACCGTGCTAACCTCGGATTCGAAAAGCTATTCGCAGATCTGCAAGCAGTAATAGCCAAAGCTCAGCAACAACCTGAACTGATGGGACTTTATTCTAGTTTTCGGATCCAAGTACCACAAATGGACATTGACATCGACCGTGAACAAGCAATGGTGCAAGGGGTGCCGCTTGAGGAAGTATTTAACGCATTACAGATCTACCTTGGCTCGATGTATGTTAATGACTTTAACTTGTTTGGTCGTACATACCAGGTGACAGCACAAGCTGACGCTAACTTTAGAGCAGATCCTGCACAAATATTGTCGTATAAAGTCAAGAACAACTACGGCCAGATGGTGCCGCTTGGCGCGGTATTAAAGGTAACGCCAACCACGGGTCCTGATAGAGTTATGCATTACAATGGTTATCCAACAGCAGAATTAAATGGTAGCCCAGCTCCAGGTTTTTCATCGGATCAAGCGCAAGTTGCGATTGAAGCGGTGTTAAATGAAACCTTAAGTGAGGGTATGGCGTTTGAATGGACCGAAGTAACCTATCAACAAATTCTAGCTGGTAATGTGATGATTTATATTTTCCCGTTAGTCGTCTTATTGGTATTTATGGTCTTAGCTTCACAGTATGAGAGTCTAAAATTACCTTTTGCAATTATATTAATTGTGCCTATGACGATTTTGTCTGCGCTGGTCGGTGTCTGGTTGACAGGTGGTGATAATAACATCTTCACACAAATTGCATTGATCGTACTGGTTGCTTTAGCCTGTAAGAATGCCATTTTAATGGTCGAGTTTGCTAAAGAGGAATATGAGCAAGGAAAAACAAATTTAGCGGCTATTATTGAAGCATGCAAATTAAGGCTCCGCCCAATTCTGATGACATCTATTGCGTTTACAGCTGGTGTCGTTCCTCTAGTTTTAGCGACGGGTGCTGGCGCTGAAATGCGAGAAACAATGGGAATTGCGGTATTCTCTGGCATGATTGGTGTAACGTTATTTGGCTTATTGTTCACGCCAATATTTTTTATGGCGATGACCAAACGCTTTCATACTTCTGCCAGCCACCAGACAAAAGCGGCTCACCAGCAGGTTGAAACCGACGTCAATTAGTTTGAAGGTAAGTAGTAATCATCTTAAAGGTCTCCAAGGAGGCCTTTTTTATTCCCCCAATCTAAGGAGCTGAATTAAGAGGTCTATTTTGAGGCGAGAAAATCTTGTCAATAACTTCGCTACCGCGTCCTACTACCGCTAAGATACCTATATCCATGTAGGAAAGACAAAATTTTGCTATCTAGTTGTTCTAGAAAAGGGATTTTTAACGCTATTAGCGTCAGGTTTACTCCTTCAAATTGAGCAAGAATTAAGTCTAATTGGCATTATAGTGGAAAGATAGATTTTGATTAACGTATTCAACGGCAGTGTCCAGATCGACAAACAGCACTTGCTCTATTGGCTCTGGCATCCCAATTTCTTTTCGAAGCTTTTCCATTTGGCGCTTTGCAATCGCTGAATTTAGTACATAACCTGCACTTACACACCCTAGTTGCAGGCACCGTTTGGCGACATTAACCAATAAATCATAGGCTTGCGGTGTAGCGGCAATCGCTTTTTCTGAATAACTAACATAACCCCATGCTGGCACCGCAATTTCATCACGACATTGTTCCATCGTCCGAGAAAAGAAATGGATCATGGATTCATTAATATTGCCTTCAAAGCAGGCAAATAGGATATTTTTTTCAGTCCAAAGGGTGACCTTACCGCAACGAGTCTGAAAACTGTATTTTGACATTAGCGCCCACCAACTCCTTTCAACAGCCGTGAATTATATCTTAGTCAACAAAGGTTAAAAAAGAGTTTGCACTACTTTTTTAACCTTCCACTTGATAAATGCTTGCTAAAATCAGGGTTCTGCAAGCTGCTTCTTCGTTGCTTCAGACTCTTCTTTGCGGTAATTGTTATATGATAATCCCATAAACTGTGGCAAAGTCGCGCTAATTGCAAGTGATGATAGTGTACCAACTGCTATGCCACAGCATAGCGCCATGGCAAAACTACTCAACCCGGCTCCTGCGAGCCACCATATTGACAGTACAGTTGCTAATGTTGTCAATGAGGTAATTAACGTACGACTCAACGAATCTTTTATCGCTTGATCAATGACCTTTGCCACAGGCGCTTGCTTGTAACGTTCCTCAAAAAGCAGCTCCCTCACTCTGTCTCCAACCACGATGGAGTCATTGAGAGAGTACCCGATGATAGCCAGTAACGCCGCTAATACCGTTAGGCCAAATTCAACCTGCGTGGCAGAAAATAACCCTAGTGTAATAATGACATCATGAAATAATGCAATACTTGCTGATACCGCTAGACGCCACTCAAAACGACATGCCAAATAAAGCAGCACGCTCAGTAAAGCAAATAATCCAGCTAGCCCGCCTTGCTCAATAAGTTCATCACCAACTTGAGCGCCAAGATAACTGGCATCTAATACCGTTGCATGCCATTGTGAGTTTAGCTCCGAATTCCACTCTTTTACCTTTAAATCATTAGTAGAAGAAGGAGTCTGAAATATTCGCCAACTGCCATCCATTTGCAGGTCAATTCGAGCATTATCCACCCCGAGCTGATGTAACTTCAGTTGCATTTCATCAACAGTGACGGACTTTGGTACATCAATTACAGTGACATACCCACCTGTAAAATCTTGCCCAAAAGCGATTCCTTTTTGGGCTATTGTAACCAAGCTCGCGAAAACCAATACCACCCCTAAAATAAGCCCTATCAATCTGATGTGTTGCATATTACTTTTCATATTACTTTCCTCCTTGACGCTGCTGAGAATATAAAGACTCAGACAGTAACCCCGATACAATAACCCCAGCAAAAATACTAGTCACAATGCCAAGCGCTAGCGTGATAGCAAACCCTTTCACCGGCCCATATCCAATCCCAAGCAGAATAAGTGCTGTGATCATCGTTGTTAAATTAGCGTCAACGATACTGGACATTGCTTGTTGGTAACCTTGCTTTAATGCTATCACCATGGTTGCTCCTTTTGACCTCAGCTCTCTTACCCGTTCAAAAATAATCACGTTTGTATCCACTGCCATACCAATTGTCAGCACCAAACCAGCAATGCCTGGAAGCGTCAACACAACTCCTGGCAACAATGACATTAAGCCAATGAGGCATACTAAATTGACGAGTAACGAAATAATTGCGATGACTCCGAGCTTTCGATACCACAGAGCCATAAATAACAAGGTGATGCTGAGTCCAAGCGCAAGGGCTTTAAAGCCGCTTTCAATATTTTTCTCACCCAAAGATGGGCCTATTGTTTGCTCTTTTACTATTGTGATTGGTGCATCCAACGATCCTGCTCTTAATAACAACGCTAACTCTTGCGCTCGTTCCATTGATTGCATATTGGTAATGCTAAAGCGGGTATTTAGTACTTGTTGTATAGTTGCAACCGATATCACCTCTGTATGCTTTTTCGTCTCTCCACTGGTACTGACGTAGTACTGTGCAAACACAGTCGCCATTGGCTTGCCGACATTTTGCCGGGAAAAGTGGTTAATCTTTTTACCACCACTTGATGATAAAAATAGCTCTACCAGCGGTTTACCGTATTCATCTCTACCGGCCGTGGCCGATTCAATTTCATCACCACCAAAAATTGCGGTAGGGTCAATATTGATAACGTTTCCTAATTTATCTTTTATTCTCTGGCCGCCTGCTGTCTGTAACGCATGGAAAGATAATTTGGCAGTGGCACCTATTATGCGTTTTGCTTGGTCAGGGTCTTGCACCCCCGGTAGTTCAATACGGATATAATTATCACCTTGTCGTTGGGTTACCGCTTCAGTGATCCCGAGTTCCTCAATTCGCGAGCGCAATGTTGATAATGCCTGAGTCATTAACTGCTTATGAAGCTCAATTTTTTTTGCCTCGGGAAAAGATAAAGTCAATTTAGTGAGACTACCATAGGCTTTTCTATTGCTGCTAAGGTGCGGATACCGGTCGTGTAAAGTAGTGCTTAATGCTTGTAACTCTGTTTTCCCTTGTACTGTTGCAACTATCTCGACCTCTTGAGCATTGATAACTTGAGGCGAAGATAGATGGCGATAGCGGTTATTAATTCGAATGCTATTGGCCTCATCTGCAACAGATTGCAGTTGGCTCAGCATTGCCTGCTCAACATCAACTTTGAGAACAAACAATACTCCCCCATCTAGGTCTAAACCAAGCTTGATTGGCTTTAATCCAGTATACTCAAGCCATATAGGCATTGTGGATGCACTTATTACTTTAACATTTAGTTCACTGTGCAGTGCGGCTATATGCGCCCTAGCCTCTGCGGTAAGTGCTCGATTTTCTAGCTCTACTAAGTATCCACCTTGATGTGATATTACCTTTTTTACCTTAAAGCCTTCATTTTCAAGATTATTTTTTAGCTCAGGCACAGATACAACAAGCATGTTGTTAGCGCTTGCCTGAACCTGTATTAAGTTCTTATTTGGGTATAAGTTTGGTGTAGCACAAATTATCAGTATCACTATGATAATTGCGGTAAAGAATTTCTTGAAGCGCGACGAAGTTGTCATGCCGTGCTTGCTATTCAATTGTTCTATATTCTTCATTTTATTCTCATTGGTCGAGCCAATTTATTTATACCAATTTGCTTGATCCTGATTTCCGATGATAAGTAGTTCATTTTGTGGCAAGAAAATCGTCTCTATAACACCATAGTCCCTGCTCGTGTAAAGGTATCTACATGCTCTGAGCAAGGAAAGCTTCGCTATTTAGTAGCTGTAAACTAGAAACTTTTAACACAGTTGGAACCAGATTTACTGCTTCAAATTGAGCTCATATTAGGACAAATTAGTATTAAAACTGGCGAGCATGCCAATACTATTTCGACTTTTACTAATTTTGTATTTACCAAATCAGTTATGGCAATTATCTTAATTAAGTGATCAACTTGCCTACACGGGCACTGGTATGTTGCCTTCGTTGACCAGCAAAATTACGCAAAGTAAGTAAACCATCGATCAATATTGGATGCTCAAAATTCAAATTAATACCAAGTATCTTAATTAAGTGATCTATTTTGAGGCGAGAAAATCTTGTCGATAACCAGGCAAAAATTTTGCTATTTAGTTGTTCTAAATAAGAAATTTTTAACGCTGTTAGCGTCAGATTTGCACCTTCAAATTGAGCAAGTATTAGGTCTAATTGGTATAAGGTTAACTTTAAATCCGAAATGAACGATGATTATACGTCGTAGCTTAGACGACCTTTGAAGATGAGGTTGGCTGGTTTGCAGGTATCGATAGAGCCGTTTGCTGGCCGTGTATCAGACATGTACCACGGTAAATCATTGGGTTTTTCCATTTGATAAACCATGGCAGGAACATATTTTGGCTCTGCTAGCGCAAACGCCAGTGCATATTCCGCTTGCTGTTTTGGATGCAAGAAATAACTAGGATGATTGGAGCGCTCTCGCTCTGGTAAAAAGCCAGTATCATGATCGTTGTCATCATGTGAAAGCTTGAACGGCATAACTTGCTTATGCTGATCTGGTTGATTAACTGGTAACTGAATAGCATCATCGGTAATAGACATCGACTTTGTTACCGGTATAGGAGAAGTAGTATTGCAATCAAGTTCTGTCGCACACCCAGCACCAACCCATAAAAGTATAAGTAGCGAGAGTATTGCTGGCAGACTAAAACGTTTCATTGCAATTATTAGTGTAAGATAATTTAAATCATAAGTTGGGGCGATGTTAGCAGATTCAAGACTGCCGAGATATAAAAAAACCCCCGTTTTCGGAGGTTTTTCTGTCCAGCGTGTGGATTACAGGTTTACTTGGTCTTTTAGACCTTTACCCGCTTTGAACGAAGGAATGTTCGCAGCTGGGATCTGGATTTCAGCACCAGTTTGTGGGTTACGGCCAGTGCGAGCAGCACGCTCTTTTACAGTGAAAGTACCGAAACCAACTAAAGCAACTGAACCACCTTCTTTCAAAGTGTCCGTTACTGCGCCAGTGAATGATTCTAGAGCGCGAGTTGCCGCTGCTTTTGAAATTTCTGCGTCTGCCGCCATCTTTTCAACTAGTTGAGCTTTATTCATTATTAGATTCCTATAACTTTATAATTTGCCTAAGCAAAACCTATGTTTATGCATTTTGCCTTTGTGTGCAACCCCAAAATTGATAATTTAGACTAAATATTTATTATTTTGCGCTGTTTTAGCTCAAAGCGCACAGTTTGAGACCAAAAGCTATCAATTTGCGTGTCCACGCGCAAGGTTTGTACCTAACAAAAACCGATTAATACAAATAATAATATAAAAGCCAACACTCCACATTGCCCCAAATGTCGGCCAAAAAACGTACCAAGGTTGGTGTATTGTCAACACATCAAAGTTCGCAGCGCCTAGATAACTGGGCGGCGCACACACCGCAAAAAGTAATATTTGCACAGGCATTGGTAAAGTAAGCAATTTAGCGAGTGCTTTATTTAATGTTAATAGCAGCGCTATCCAAAGTACCCAAAGCCAAAGAGGGATAATTGCCTCTCCTTGATAGCTCATTAGATTACTTTCAACCGCTGTATACTCAACGAGCACACCTATCACGGAGCCAACTAATGCCAATATCATGTTCAACCGTCTGTTTGAATGCCCCAACAGCATTATCACGCAGCCCGCTGTCATAAACCAAAGTGCCTGAGACTGAAAGAACAAAGCAGCAAACCAAACACTTTGAAATATCAGCGCGTTAGTAATCCAATGCTGCAACACAATCATTTGACTGATATCCGGGTTTTCTAGCAACTAGGTGAATGGCACTGGTCGCTCGACGCTTAAACGCGCCTTCGCAATAGCACAAGTAAAACTCCCACAAACGGTAGAAACGTTCATCAAATCGCTTGCTATCCAAAGATGGCCAAGACTTTTCAAAACGAACTCGCCAATCATACAAAGTTCTTGCGTAGTGAAGCCCTATGTCATGTAGCTCATGTACTACCATGTCTGTTGCGCTTGAGATTTGTTTACTCATCTCGGTGACTGAAGGCAAACATCCGCCCGGGAAAATATATTGTTGGATAAAATCAGATTGCTTTAGATAGTGCTGATAACGTTGACACGCGATGGTGATTGCTTGGATCAACATGGCACCAGACGGCTTTAGGAGTGCATCGCATTTCGCAAAAAAGCCAGAAAGATATTCATGTCCTACGGCTTCAATCATTTCAATTGAAACCAATTTATCGTACTGCCCTTGTAAGTCTCGGTAATCTTTCTTCAATAGAGTAATTTTATCACCAAGTCCTTCCTCTACAATTAACTTCTCCACATAAGCGTGTTGCTCCTCAGAGATTGTTGTGGTCGTTACATGGCACCCATGGTGTTTGGCGGCATAGATAGCAAAAGCCCCCCACCCAGTGCCTATCTCGACCACTTTGTCAGAGGCTTGCAAGTCTAGACGTTTGCATATTGCAGCGAGTTTATATTGCTGTGCCTGCTCAAGTGTCGCCTCTTTACTGGGGTAAACAGCACTCGAATAAAGCATTTCTTCGCTGAGAAACGACTCGTAAAGGTCATTTCCTAAATCGTAATGGGCTTCGATATTACGTTTCGAACCTTGTTTTGAGTTTTTGTTCCTAAAGTGCTTAAGCTTGTGTGCGATATTAGATAAAACCGCAAACTTTCTTTCGAAGGCATCCAACTGTGCTTGGTTGAGCACGAATATTTCTATTAATGCTGTTAAATTAGAGCAACTCCAATGACCCAAAATGTACGCTTCTCCAGCGCCTACGCTTCCTCCGAGCGCAAACAATTTATACATTGCGGCGTCGTGAACCACAACTTCAGCAATAAGCTCTGAGTCCATTGAGCCAAAGTGATGTCGGTTACCGCCCTCGACAAGCACGACCTTACCAGACTCCAAGGTATTTAATGCGCCGAAGACGAGCTTCTTGTATAACTTATCTAGCGTACTGAGTGATATTGATGAGGTAATTGTTGTGGTGTTTTCCATCTTAAACTCTTCCCGGATGCCCAATGAAGGGTACCTTCTTTAAAAATAACTTTAACGCTTGCCAATAGATACCCTTTGCTATACTCCACGTCATCGCAGGAAAGCGACGTAACAAGCGGTTGATGTTCTTGTTAGTCAGTGCCTGCTTTTTCAACGCCAAAGTCGCATCGAATAGCAATTCGTTACCTTTTCTGTTCTCTATATGGATAACTGTGGTTTGTCCTGGCGGCTTTACTTTCCAGTGATAACGCATATCCAAATTCATAAAAGGTGATACGTGAAAAGCTTTTTCAAAGTTCACATCTTCATGTAAATCAACTGAATAAAAATAGCGCTCGTTCCAAGGCGTGTTACTCACCTCAGCGAGCATATGACTGAAGCCTTGTCCGTTTTCATGCTCAAAGAAGTAAAAATTCACTGGACTAAAATAAATACCAAAGCAGCGCATTTGTGCCATCAGATAAACTTTAGTCGAGTCTGTTACAGGTCGGCCTAATTGTTTAGACTTTAAATAAGCACGTTGTAGTAAGCTGCCTTCACCATCTTTGATGTAGTCCTGCTGATTAAACTTGAGCAGTTTTAAGCCAGAAGAGCCAAACACTGACGAGATACCGTTCAGGGACTCTGCCTCATGTAAGTCAATCCACATCATATACATCGGGTAAGAAAAAGCATGATGAGCGTGCGCAAAACGCCTATGTCTCACTCTCCCTACCAAGATGGCGCTGTTCAAAATTCAACTCCAAGCTGCCTTGCAACATCTACAGCACTTTTGACACCATCTTCGTGAAAACCGTTAAACCAATAAGCGCCACAAAAATAGCTATGATGTTTGCCATCGATCTCAGGCTTTCTTTTTTGTGCATCAATGCTGGTCGTGTTGAAGACCGGATGATGATATACAAATCGTTGGATCACTTTGCTTTCATCAATGCCACTATCATGGTTTAATGTGACACAATATTGATATTTTGCGTCTAGCCCTTGAAGTATGTTCATTTGGTAAGTCACGACTGCGGCCTTGTCGGTCGCCTCGTTTAGCAAATAGTTCCAACTCGCCCATGCCGCTTTACGTTTAGGCAGCAGGCTTGTGTCGGTGTGAAGCACAACTGAATTTGCCGTATATGGAATAGCGCCAAGAATTTGTGTTTCTTGTTCCGACGGCGAGGCCAACAATTCAAGCGCCTGATCGCTGTGGCACGCAAACACCACCTTATCAAACTGTTCTTGGTGACCATCCTCAAATACCAAAGTCACGCCATCATCGTCGCGTTGTACGCTTGTGAGTTTGGCATTCAGAACAATATTCTCACGGAACTGTTCCACTAATGGCGCGATGTATTCTCTGGAGCCACCAGGGATCACATACCACTGTGGACGATTAGCAATATCCAAGAGACCATGATTGAAAAAAAAGCGCACAAAAAACTTAGCCTCAAAGTCGAGCATTTCTTTGATACTTGTAGACCAGATTGCTGCCCCCATCGGTAGGATGTAATGCAGTTTAAAAAACTCATTAAAATTATGGTGGCTTAAAAGCTTACCTAATGTTTCAACACCGTTATAGTCATCACGCTGGTGTAACTCTTTACATACTGTATTGAACCGAACAATATCTTTTAGTAGCTGCCAAAACTTGGGTCTAAACAAGTTGCGTTTTTGAGCAAATAGGGTCCATAGTGAATGCCCGTTATACTCAAACTCTGTTTGGCTGTTGTGAACGCTGAAGCTCATCTCTGTTGGTTTACGCGTAACGCCTATTTCTGCGAGCAGCTTTTCAAACTTTGGGTATGTTCTGTCATTAAATACTATAAAACCGGTATCTATTGCGATTTTTTCGCCATTATTTTCTACATCAATAGTTGCCGTGTGACCACCAATATAATTATTTTTTTCAAACACTTTGATATCGTGTTTACGGTTCAGTAAATACGCAGCAGTCATACCTGAGATGCCACTACCAATGATTGCAATTTTAGCCACGGGCTATCCTTTTCGCGAGAGGCAACCATAAAGAAAATGGTAAAAGCCTAAGAAGTTTCAAAAATAAGGTAAAACGTCTGGGAAAGTGTATTTCCCTTTTGCGCTTAGAGATCCCCGCGCTTATGTATCCTACTGCGTCTTCAACACTGACTATACATGGCATCGGGAAATCATTTTTGTCTGTTAGCGGTGTTTCAACAAAACCTGGATGTACAACTGTGACGTCCACACCTTTTAAAGTAACAGAAAGCGTTCTAGCTAGATAGCTGAGTGCCGACTTTGACGCGCCATATGCTTCAGCACGAGGCAATGGCAAAAAAGAGCTGCTAGAGCTGATGATACATAGCTGACCGCCTCGTTTGATTTTGGGTAGAATAATATCTAAGCAATGCCCTATTGAAATCACATTAATTGTCATGATCCGTTCAAAAAGGTGGCCGTCAAAGTCATTAGGGTTATCAATATATTCACAACCGCCAGCATTTAGAATAACCAAATCTAGCTCATCAAGGTCGGCAAACTGACGCTCTATTTCTTCACGCTTCGTTAAATCAAACGCTTTCGTTTTTACGCCGCTCTCTTGTGCTAGCGAACTAAGAATCTCAATATTTCGCCCACATGCCGTAACGGTATTGCCTTGGTTAGCATAATATCTTGCCAACCCCTTACCTATGCCTGATGTTGCACCCGTGATCAGTACATGTTTCATCCAGTCACCCTCTTATCAAGCATACGAATTATGTTGCCAAGTACAGGAACCTGACGGTATAACATTTGTGCGCTATCGAAATAATCTCGGTGGTAAGCAACTTTATCACCTTTAAAGCTCAATCTACTGTGCCCATCAACATCAATAGTCTTTCCACCATTAAGCTTTGGATGACGATAAGACATTATCCAGTAAATAAAGCTAACATCATCAGACTGATAATCGCTTGTCACCGTAAAATTGATGTCAGCAACATTTTCATATAAAGCTTGAAAGTACAGTGTTAGCTGTTCAAGTCCTTGGATGTGATGGAGCGGATCTGTGAAATTAATATCGTCTGTATAAATCTCTGCTAGCTTGTCTAGGCAATGCTTGTCGATTTCGTTATACACTGACACAAATCGCTGGGTTTTGTGATCCATACCTTTTATACCTTAAATGCCTCAAGCGCTCTTGCTCTGGCTTCTTTGTGATCCACAATTGGTGCACAATACTGACCGCCAAAAGCCGACAAATAGTCGTGCGGAAAGTGGATGTGCTTAGCTGGAACGTTTTTCAATTCAGGCACATAGGTACGAATGAAAGTACCATCAGGATCAAACTTTTCACTTTGCGTAATAGGATTAAATATTCGAAAATACGGTTGAGCATCGCATCCTGTACTTGCAGCCCATTGCCAACCACCATTATTACTCGCTAAGTCCCCATCAATAAGTTTAGACATAAAGTAGGCTTCACCTTGACGCCAATCGATCAATAGGTGTTTTGTTAAAAAGCTAGCCACTATCATGCGTAACCGATTGTGCATCCATCCAGTTTTGTTTAGTTGACGCATAGCCGCATCTACAATGGGATAACCTGTTTGACCTTCGCACCACAATTGAAACACCTCGGGATCTGACTGCCATGCAACAGCATCGTATTTTTCGTTAAAGTTAGAGCCTTTGCATAACTTAGGAAATGCAACGATTAGGTGTCGATAAAACTCACGCCAAATTATTTCATTTATCCAACAAAACTCCGGCTGGCTAGGTCTCTCTAGTACTTCAGGGTTATCGAGTTGGATCTGGGTTAGCAATTGCTTAGGTGAAATAATGCCAAGTGCAAGATATGGACTTAAACCTGAAGTTCCCTTGATTGCAGGGAAATCTCTATCACCCTGATAGTCTGTCAACTTATCTTTAATAAAACGATTAACAACTGCCACGATAGATTCATCATCAACCGGCCACTTCTGTGATTCCATGGTCATTGCAAAAAACGATGGTGTAGTAAAGTCACCGGCGCTGCGCTTTTCAAGTGGCCAATGTTGAAAGTTAAAGCGCTGATCTGAAAATAATTTGAGCCACGCTTTCTTGAATGGCGTAAATACTTTGAACATTTCACCAGAGCCCGTCAGCACAGTACCCGGGGGGGCAATTACATCTCCATCAAAACATGTCAGTGAAACCCGCTTAGAGCACTCATTGTCGCGTGCAATTTCATTTACTTCATATTCTTTGTTTGCAAACAGACGACTGATGTTATTTTCTTCGCAAAATGCGCTGAGCCGCTCTGGCAGCTCAGTGAACATGCCCGCCTCAATAATATGTAGCTGGACACCAAACTCGCTCAATAACGCGCCAAGCTCAACCAGCCTCCGCTCCAATAAGTCTATCTGGATAGACGCGGTATTGTGTTGTTGCCACTGTGGCTTACAATAAAAAAAAAGCGCATCCCGTGCGCCTTCATTTATGGCTTCTATCAAAGCCTCATTGCCGTATACCCTCAGGTCACGGCGAAACCAAAAAGCAGTTTTCATGGTTAAATTCCGAATCTTAAGCGCAACTCGTTGGGGTATGGGTCAAAGTAGACTTGACTCTGCAAGTAGGCTTTGGGATGTACTGTTAAATGATGCTTTAACAATGTAAGAGGAACGTAAAGCGGCACTATACCCTTACGATACTCTTCAATTGCCGTACACATTTCTTGCTTCTCAACGCTCGACAGCTCATTTTTGAAATACCCTTGTAGGTGGGTCAACGTGTTAGCCTGATTTTTTCTGTTTGCAGGCTTTTTGAGCGCTGTCATCAAACCGCTTATGTATTGCAGCTTGAGCGTTTCAATACCTAATTGCTTGCCATCGCCCAACAGCCTTCCCAAATTTTTGTATGCCTGATAATTATGACTCATCAAAAGGTACTTATGCTTGGCGTGAAACGTAGTGATTTCATGTAAGCCAACGTGTTCCTGACTGACTAATTCTTGCCAGCTTTTATAAACAAACACACGCATAACGAAATTTTCTCTGAGGTACATATCGTTGAGACGGCCATTTTCCTCACAAGGTAGTAGTGGATTGTGTTTCATAATTTGCTCAGCAAACACACCGATACCCTCAGAGGTATTGCCCGTACCCGCTTCGTTATATACCTTCACACGCTCCATGCCACAGCTTGGGCTTTTAGCGCAAAATACAAACCCCGATAAATTTTGAGCCTGTGACGTGGCGATTTGCTCGCCATACGATTTAAGTTTTGGCGCTACATCTTCTATGCCGTCAGGTCGACTTACCTTAATGATGTCACCGACCCTGATTTGTCTAATGGTGGGTCTTGGAATTGGGAGGCCTATAGCGACCTCAGGACAAAACCTAACATATTCAACGTGTTCTGCAAATTCATCCATACAAAAGTTTGAACGCTTATGGCCGGAATCAAATCTTACTTTATCACCGGCCAAACAAGCGCTAATACCAATTTTTATCGAAGATGAAAACTTCATACTGAGACTTTTTCCTTAATAAATCAGATTGCCAATTGGATTTAGCAACTTACTAAGCCCTTTATTGAAGTGTAGCGCACTGCTGACGACAGTAAAGCACAGACAGCCTGATTTGGTACGAGGCGAGTGATTATGTTGGCCATCTTGCCAAATAAAGTCTCCGGGAACATATTCACCGGACTCGTCAGAAAAATCACCGTCCAATAGCAAAGTGATCTCAAAACCGGTGTGAGTATGCTCAGGGATCTCACCTTCCGCTTCTATTTCCAACAGGCTTGAACGCAACTCACCGTCTTCAAGCAACAAGCGAGCGCGCGATACTTTTCCCACGCCAGAGAATTTTGTTCTGTCAATATTGGCTATGGCTCGTGGTAGTTGCACATCACGTCCCTGATAGCTAAACGTCGGTTGAATGTAATCATGTACTTCGTCAACATCGTCAGTCAACGCAATCGACTCCATCAGCTGTATCATATCAGCGTCCAAAGCAAGTGGCGCTGCGTCACTGAATTGTTGACTTGCTTTGGCTTCCTCTAATGCTTGGGTTTTCTTTTGACAACAAGGACAAAGCTCTACGTGTGCAGCAATCGCGACGCTAATACTTGCGGGCAGACTGCCCTCAACAAATTGTTCTAATAATGATTCATTAGGGTGATGCTTAATCATGCCTGATCTCCCAGCTCTGCGCGAAGCTTTTGTAGTGCTAGTCTTAAACGAGATTTCACCGTGCCAACCGGAATATTCAAATGTTCAGCCAGTTGCTCCTGTGACATTTCTTGAAAATAAACCCCTTTGACAATATCACGTTGGGCAGGTGGTAGCTTGTTAATGTATTTTTGTATTTGAGCAGTTTGAAGGTGGTCTTTGAAGCCTTCATCGTCTGTTTGAGAATCTTGAATTATCGGCCAGATGTCTTCGCTTATATGCTCTTCTTTGTTGCTCTTCATCTTGCGTAAAGCATCAAAAGAGGCGTTTCTCATCACCGTATAAATCCATGTCGTCGCAGCTCCCTTATCGTGGTGATACAAATGAGCCTTTCGCCATACCGACGTCATGGTGTCTTGCACTAACTCCATTGCTTGTGCTTCGTTACCAAATTGCTTCAATCCAAATCGTTTAATTTTAGGAGCAAAATATTCGAATAAATACGCGAAGGCCTTTCGATCCCTACTTGTCGCGACTTTGACTAGTGCGTCTGACAACGCTTGTGAAGGGGTATCTTGCACTGCTTTGCGAGTTCCTGATTTAACGTTGCAATCAACTGATTGCTGTTGGCCTATCATAGCTCACCTTCCTGATTATACTTACTACTGTGCTTTACGATTTGAAGCTGAGAATCGATCACTTTTATTTTTCATCTAACACAGTATGTAAGAATTCGGCTACCTGTTCAAATGTCTGGGCTTGCTTTATTTTTAATTTTTGTGCCATCGATATAGGCAAAATCTCCAACCACCTGTACGCAACCCAGAGCGGCTCTGAAAAACGCTTGTCTTTGTATAAATCGTCCAGTATTGGATTGGCGATGAATACATTGCGAAGCTTCTCCTTGAGGGTGCTATCAATTAGCTTGAAAGCCGTGTCATTACACAGCCACGGTGGCCCTTCTATCTCGCTGCATTCTCCATACCTAAGACCTTGGTGGTCAACCTCAACGTTACTGATCGAAACTCGTTTGATTGCCTCAACATCTATCAATAGTTGGCCATCTTCACCTTGAGAGAAATCCACTATTTTCACGTGAACCCCTTCATTTTTTATATCTTTAGGCGCCCCCTCCACGTCAGCGCACAACACAAAACCTTGATTGGTTTTGGCCGCTTCTTTCACCATATATAAGTAACGTTGCTCGAAAATCCGCAAGCGGGTAAAGCCACCCGGAAGCAAAAATATCGGCAATGGAAATAAAGCTAGTTTCATAATTCCCGTTCAAATACTCAAAAACTAACGATAATTACGGCTATGTTATTTATCTGGATCAGTTGAATATGAAGGGTTCTAAATTTGTTACTCCCAAAAAAATTGCTTTGCAATTAGATTTGTGCCTGAAAAGGTCACACCCTCAGCTTCTAAGCGTTGTTTTTGTTCTTGAAATTTATCGCTATCTGATGCAAATGAAATGCGCCTTTGACTATTCACTACCCGATACCAAGGCAGAGTCGATTCTGGTGGTAAATGTTTAAGTAACTGCCCTACTTTACGGGCATAATTAGGAAAACCGGCTAAACGTGCAACTTGCCCATAAGAGGCTACTTTTCCCCTTGGAATGGCACCTATCACGGTAAACATTCTTTCTGCTAATTCATGTTGTTCGATGGTCTTCATATGCTTTATTCAACACCTTTAGTTGTTCCCAAAAATATCTAGCTACTGGCCCATGATGAGAAATATGTAGGCGAAAAGCATGGATCTCTGCTTCAAACTCGTCTTTTCGATCATTAACACGTACGCGTTGTAAAATACCAGAGTCAATTTCCTCGCGGCAAAAGTTAAGGCCGATAAGCGCGTATCCCATGCCTTGTAAAAGGTATCTTTTTATCGCCAAAGCATCGTCTAGTTTCATCACGTTTTTACTATTACCATACGCCAGACGTTCGCTGTCAAAATTAAATTTACTCTCTTTCATCGCAAGAGACGGGTAATTAGCAAGCTCAGCAAAACCCAACGATTGCGGCATGTAGCCATGTAATGAGACTAGACCGAGTTTAATTTTCCCTATCGGCATGGTTTCAAGATCGCCTGTTGAATGAAATAAATCAAACCAAGGGCCTATACCTAAGTTTGCAGCTCCTTGGGTAACCTGCTCCAACGCAAAAAAACGCTTACCACTTGAAATGTTCATTTCTGTCGACGGAAATTTYATAAATGCACGGCCTAGTACTTCATCAATTTGATGTTGATAGACAATTGGTTCGTAGCAGATATTAAAGCTTGGCTCATTACCAGCCGCAAATTCATTCGCGAGTAATGAAAGATCTCTATGATGATTTAATAATTTTTCAGCCTCGAAGTAAAATCGGCGGCCTTGTTCTGTCAATATATTACGGTATTTCTCACGCTCAAACAGCGCAAATCCCATAGATTGTTCTAATCTTTTTATTGATTGCGAGACCGCTGGCTGCGTTTTATGAAGCTTATTTGCAGCTTCGGTAAGACTAGGTGCTTCAACAACAGTACAAAATACTGCTAAGTCTGAAATCTTCATAAATAAATCTTATGCAGTAGAGAATGTTTTATAATTTTTATTTTATAAGTAATTCTATTATTCTGCACGCATTATAATTAACGTTGTCATGGAGAACAAAATGTTAAGAGTGTTTTCTGGGCTTGTATTGGCTACTTTATTACTGGGCTGCCAAGAACAAGTAGAACAAACTCAAGTAGAAGCCCCAACAAGACCTGTAAAAATCCACACGGTCTCAGATCCAAATAGTAGTACACTACGCAGCTTTCCTGCCGAAGTGGTTGCAAACCAAGGCTCCTACCTCGCTTTTCGTGTCAATGGTGAACTCATTGAGTTTCCTGTTCTTGCCGGCCAAGACGTGCAAAAAGGCCAACTGTTGGCAAAGTTAGATCCTGAAGATTTCAATCTCCAATACGAGCAGCGCAAAGCCCAATTTGAACTAGCGAAAGCGCAACTTTCAAGAATAGAGCCACTCTACGAAAAAGGCATTGCGACTAAAGCTGAATTTGATAAAGCTCTAGCGGATAAACAAGTAGCAGAATCGGCATTTAAAATCGCTAAAACAAATTTGGAATACAGTGAACTACGAGCACCTTTTAGCGGTACAGTTGCAAAAGTATTTGTAAAAAATTACGAGAATGTCGTTGCAAAACAAAATATTCTTCGCTTAGAAACTCGCGATATGATGGACGTTGTTATTCAAGTGCCAGAGCGTATTGTTGCGCGCGTAGACAAAGATTCAGACTACAAGCCAACGGTTGTTTTTGATGGTTATCCGAGTAAATCATATCCATTGACAATTAAGGAGTGGGATACACAAGCTGATCCTGCAACGCTTACTTATAAAGTTGTTTTTAGTTTGCCTATTCCAGAAGATTTTAACCTTTTTGCTGGCATGACAGGTCATGTATATGTCGACCCAAGCAAGATAACAAACAAAGACAATACGGCAATTATTATCCCTAACCAAGCTGTTTTTTCCGATAAAGAGCAAAACACGGATGGAAACAGCTACGTCTGGATTTACCACAACGACCAACAAACGGTGAGCAAACGCAAGGTTACTGTTGGTCAGCTCAATCACACAGGGATAGAGGTCACCTCTGGTCTTGAACCCGGTGAAAAGATCGTCGCAGCTGGCGTACATTATCTACAAGAAGGTGCGAAAGTGAGACCTTGGACGAAAGAAAGAGGCCTGTAATATGAGTTTAGCCAAATGGTCAATTGAGAATAAAGTTATCAGTTGGATGTTTGCCTTGCTCTTACTGATAGCAGGTGCAGTATCTTATCTCGGCTTAGGTCAACTTGAAGACCCTGAGTTTACGTTGAAAAAAGCCATGGTTGTGACGATGTACCCTGGTGCTTCACCTCAGCAAGTCGAAGAGGAAGTTACATTTCCAATTGAAAATGCAATCCAATCTTTGCCCTACGTAGACTATGTAACTTCTATCTCATCACCGGGGAAGTCCCAGATCACGGTTGAGATGAAGAGTAAATATCGAAAAAAAGATCTACAACAAATTTGGGATGAACTAAGACGTAAAGTAAATGATCTAGCGCCCAAACTCCCTCCGGGAGTCATGACACCCAGCGTTATTGATGATTTCGCCGATGTATACGGAGAGCTGTATGCCGTAACAGGCGAAGGCTACTCATACGACGAGCTAAAAGATTATGTGGATTTTTTAAAACGCGAGTTAGTTTTAGTCGATGGCGTAAGTAAAGTAACCGTGGCTGGTGAGCAGCAAGCCCAAGTCATTGTTGAAATATCGACGCAGAAACTATCCCAGCTTGGTATCCCAACAAGCCACATATTTTCTTTACTTCAAGCGCAAAATACTGTTTCAAACGCAGGTAAAATCAGAGTTGGAGATGAATCAATCCGACTCCACCCAACAGGAGAGTTTACAGATGTCTCCGAGCTTGAGGGATTACTCATTTCAAAGCCTGGTGCTAAAGAATTAATATACCTTGGGGATGTAGCAACCGTTACTCGTGAATATGCAGAAGTCCCCAATCACATCACTCGTTTTGCACAGCAGCGCGCTTTATTAGTGGGTGTTTCTTTCACGTCTGGCGTTAATGTAGTTGAAGTGGGTAAAGAGATCGGCCGACACTTAACCCAGCTTGAATACCAAAGACCTTATGGTATTACCATCAATACGGTATACAACCAACCTACCGAAGTGGAGACCTCAGTTGATGGCTTTATCATCAGTCTGGTTGAAGCGGTTGCTATCGTTATTATTGTGCTACTTATTTTTATGGGCGTGAAAAGTGGCATATTGATAGGTGGTATCCTACTCATAACCGTGCTCGGTACATTTATTTTTATGAAGATGTTCGCCATTGACTTACAACGGATCTCGCTTGGTGCATTAATCATAGCGCTGGGAATGTTGGTAGATAACGCCATCGTTGTAACCGAAGGGATCTTGATAAATATAAAACGTGGACAATCAAAGCTCCAAGCTGCGGTTAATATTGTAGAGCAAACTAAGTGGCCGCTTCTTGGCGCAACTGTGATTGGCATTACCGCCTTTGCACCAATAGGGTTGAGCTCAGATGCAAGTGGCGAATTTGCCGGTTCTTTATTCTGGGTGCTTTTAATATCATTATTGCTAAGTTGGGTTACCGCTATCACGCTTACCCCATTTTTTGCTAATGCCATGTTTAAAGGGCCAAAAGCAAAAGAAAACAATGATGACGCTGAAGATGATGACCCTTATAAAGGCGTAATCTTTACTGTATACAAGTCAATGCTGACGTTTTGCCTCAAGCACAGAGCGGTAACTATTATCTCAATGGTGTTATTACTTGTTGGTGCGGTCGTCGGCTTCAAATCAGTAAAACAGTCATTCTTTCCCGCATCGAATACACCTATGTTTTACGTAGATTATTGGCACTATCAAGGTGCTGATATCCGTAGCACAGCGAAAAATGTCGAGAAAATAGAATCATTCTTACTTGCCGATCCACTTGTAAATGAGGTCACCACAACGATTGGCCAAGGTGCACCTAGATTTATGTTAACCTACTCACCAGAAAAGCAGTATGACGCTTACGGCCAGCTTATTGTCAGAGTAAAAGACAGAGATGCTGTTGTCAGTATGATTGCGAAGTTGCGTGAGTATGAAAATCAACACGAACTAGACGGTCAACTAAAAATTAAACGAATGGAAATAGGCCCATCGACTGATGCAAAAATTGAAGCGCGTTTTTCTGGCCCAGACCCTGTTGTCTTAAGGCAATTGGCGGAAGAAGCTAAAAGTGTAATTCGACGAGATGAGAAAGCATTTAACATTCGAGATAACTGGCGTCAGAGAACTAAGCTCATCCGCCCACAGTTTAACGAGCTCAAAGCAAGACGCCTGGGGATCAGCAAATCCGATTTAGATCAGTTATTACTTTCTTCAGTATCAGGTAGTAAAGTTGGTTTATATCGAGATGGCACTCAACTACTACCAATCATCGCTCGGTCGCCGGAAGAAGAGCGGCTAAATGTTGAAAACTTGGGTGACCTACAAATATTTAGCCCAGTTTTAAATGTTTACGTTCCGGTTTCCCAAATCGTAGATGATTTCAGTGTTACGTGGGAAGATAGCCTTATCATGCGCAGGGACAGAAAACGCACAATTACTGTTATGGCGGATCATGACGTTATTGGTGATGAAACTCCTGCAAAACTGTTTGCACGAGTCAAAAGCGATATTGAAGCTATCGAGCTTCCTCAAGGCTATGAGATGCAATGGGGCGGTGAATATGAGTCATCTAGTAAAGCGAAAACTGCAATTTTTGGCTCGCTACCAATTGGCTATCTTGCTATGTTCATGATCACTGTATTGCTATTTAATTCAGTGAAAAAACCTTTAGTGATATGGTCAACCGTGCCACTTGCCATTATAGGCGTAACAGCCGGACTTGTTTTATTGCAAGCCCCTTTCAGTTTCATGGCACTACTCGGGTTGTTGAGTTTATCAGGAATGCTCATCAAAAATGGGATTGTACTGATGGATCAAATTAATATTGAAATTGAATCTGGTAAGTCTCCATATCAAGCTGTTTTTGATTCTGGTGTGAGTCGTGTAAGACCGGTTTCAATGGCTGCTATTACGACCATCCTAGGCATGATCCCACTGCTATTTGATGTGTTCTTCCAATCGATGGCTGTTACCATCATGTTTGGTCTTGGATTTGCTACTATATTAACCTTGATTGTACTTCCTGTACTTCACTGTGTGTATTTTGGCATTAAGCAACCAGACGCTTAAAATAAAAAGCCCCTTGATAGACTGTCAAGGGGCTTTACATTCAAATTGATTTCTTTGACACACTACTTTTTAGTTTTATTTAAAGACAGCGTACCCTTCACTCTGTTAGCGGGTTTACCACTGTTTTTCTGACCAGGTTTGCGTGTTTTACTACTTCTGCCTTTATCAAAAAAGTGTTGTTTTCCCCGTGTTTTACTATCTCTTTCTTTATTTTTGCCCGATTCACTCGTTTTGGTTTTTCGGTTTTGAGGGCGCTTCTGCGACTTTACTTCGTTCGACTCATCATCGTTTCGGTTGAACTTATCGCTTACTTTTCCTGCACCCGCCCCCGCTGAGGCTTCTTGTGTTTTAACCGAAGATTCCGTAGCTCGATTAATTTCGCGCATTTCTTGCTCGCTGAGGTGACGCCATTGGCCGCTGGCAAGTCCGGTAAGGTCGATATTCATAATTCGAATACGTTTTAAACTCGTTACTTCAAAACCGAGGTATTCGCACATTCTTCTTATCTGACGATTTAGACCTTGAGTAAGTATGATAGTAAATGACTTGATGCCAGTTTTACGCACCTTACAGCGTTTAGTTACCGTGCCAAGGATCGGAATGCCCGATGACATACGCTTTACAAAACGCTCATCAATTGGTTTATCAACAACCACCTCATATTCTTTTTCATGGTTATTTCCAGCTCGGAGAATTTTGTTTACCATATCTCCTTGATTAGTAAGAAATATTAGCCCTTCTGACGGTCTATCTAAACGCCCAATAGGAAAGATCCTTTCTGGATAATTGATAGCGCTCACAATATTGCTTTTAATTTTTCGCTCAGTGGTACAGGTTACACCAACCGGTTTATTGTAAGCGATAAAGACCGATTTTGGCTTTGCTTTGAGTGGTTTATTATCAATAATAATGGTGTCAGCGTCTGACACTTTAGTGCCCATTTCTGGTAGCGTGCCATTTACTTTAACTCGGCCAGAAGCAATTAAGTCATCAGCTTCTCGACGGCTGCAAAATCCTGTTTCACTGATGTATTTATTGAGGCGCTTTTGTTCTGTCACAGTAGGGAACCACATAGAGTAAAAACGATTATTGTAATCGCTTAATGGCCTTTACACTACCGGATTTCTAGTTTTGTCGGGTTTTTCTCAATAACTTTGGTGAAAATTGATACCGCGCGTCTGGTTTATCAATTAAGCTCATGGCTCTGTAGTCTATAGAATGCCAATTCTTTGCAGATTTAATCCAATGATAACTATCGAGATTTTCTTTTGTCAGCACCATCAGATCAAACGCTAACTCTGAATTATTTTGCCAGTAGGAATGGCCATTATGATGATCGTAAATCGAAACGAGTGCCCATGCCCCCATCATGAAATGTCCACCTACAGAAGCATGCAGATCATCATCTCTAATTAGTTCAAATGTATCATTTAACCAGTCAAACCCGCCAAAAACTGCACGATTATTATTCTCTCCAGCAGCAGTAAGGGCGCCCATTGCCATTAAATCAGACGCGCACCAAATAAGGTTTGTTTTAGGATAACGAGATAACAACTTTTTTGTCTTTTCGAACGCTTGCTCTTTTGACCATCCAGCATATACCGTTTGCTGTAGCGCCACCCCAACCTCTGAAAAAAAACGACTTGCACCACCACTTCTAATGTCTGACTCCGTACCATAATGCCCATTGATTGCTACTGGATATATTTCTTTATGACCCTTTGATTTTGCTTGAAGATAAAGTTGTTTTGCTAGATCGTAGCCCGCCTTATCGTTGTCGTGATGCAGCTCACCTAACCAATATTTGTATATTTCTTTTGGGTTTCCAATCGCAAGCTTCTCTGGTCCCGATATTGTCTGTTCTAACGTAATATGGTTGATTTCATACTTTTCTAAAAGTCTAAGACTATCCTCTGCACCACCGGGATAATTAATTAAAATAACATAGTCAGGTGTGGCACGATAATTCAAATATTTTGTCAATTCTGACAATTGGATTATTCTATTTCCTTCGCCATAAATCACATTAAGGCGTATGCCCAGTTGCTCGGCGGCAGCTTCTGTAGCGCCTTGTACACGATGCCAGAAAGGCTCACCGGGTAAAGAAGGATTAACAAACAGTACGTTAATAGAGTCAGCCGCACTTACCTTTACACAGCAAACCGAGAATGCCATAACAACAAACAGTTTTTTAATCATGACCACCCCTTCGTAGCGTTAACCACTTAAGTAGCTTTTCTAGCGGGCCTTGTTTGAAGACCTTAAAGTACAGATTCGCAATAACTAGCTGAAGTATAGTCGCAACCACAAAAGCAGCGAAGTAGTCCACTCGATCCCACTTACTAATCGCTTCAGGTTGAATGAAATGAAAATAGCTAACAAAGATAATTGATTGTGAGATATAAAGGGTGAGTGCCAATCGCCCCACAACTTGCATCGTATATAATTTATACCGACTTGCTCGCATTACTGATTTAATCACCACAATATAAAATAGAGCCACTGGTATAGCTAGTAACCAGTCAATCCCTTCAAAAAAAGCAATACCAACCTTTCGTTCAACGACAAATCCAACAAATGAAAGTACAATAGCTAGAACTGCATATAAATTAATTTTCTCTGTCGGTTCACGCGTATTTAACTCAAATAAGCCGTCTTTAAAAAGTAGCATACCGAGCAGCATTAAACCTGCGGTGTACCATAAAGTAATAACTGGAATAAGCAGACTAACAATAATGAAATAAAGACCATTGTTTACAACAAGCTGCCAATAAGTATTCGGCACTCGTTGTACAAGCTCGAGGTATTCTGGACTGCTACGGTTTATGCTCGCTTCAGGGTCAACAAGCAATAGTAAACTCAATAGCAGTGCCGGCAATACGATAAACCCTGCCGTATAACGTATTAATTTTGCACGCTGAGCGTCTATAAATTTCAAAGCGACAAAACCACTTAGGGCATAATTAAAAAGAATATCGCCGGGCCATATCAACACACCGTGCACCATGCCAAAAAGTAGCAGCCATTTGAGTCTTATTTTTGCTTGTTCCGATGAACTAGCATTAGCCACTTGGACGCACAGTGCTGCGCCGAACAACATTGCAAAAAGAGAGCGAAATCGACCGTCAAAAAAAATGCTATTCACCATAGCAAAAAAGGGGTCTAAATGATGAGCAGGACTTGCAGCTACATAACCCAGTTCAAAGTTGGCCATGTGCACTAGATTCATGGAAAGCAACCCGAGTAGCGCAAAGCCTCGAATTGCATCCATTGCGATAATTCTTTTCATTAATACACGCGATTTTTATACATATCAGCCCAGTTTATCGCAGCAGCATGAAAATCAGGAAGGTTTTCATCTTTATAATTCAAATAACTACAAGCGTCCTGTAATGTCCACCAGCTGCCCGATTCATAGGCTTTCACAATATTTAAAATATAATAAAGCGTATTGGGCTTGCCAATCAGCGCATCATGAAGTTGCTCAGGAAAGGGCAATTTATTTACTACCTGCTCCATAGGTTTATCAAGTATTGCATCCAATAACGAGAATAGACCGGTCATAAAACTCATATTTGCCAAGCCAGGAGAGATCTGTTGAGCAATAAGCTCGCAAAAACGCGAACGAACTATCGACAAGCGAGTTAACTCCGTTGGCTTCCCCTCTGCCACATGGGCAGTCATGATTAAATTAACAAACTTTTTGACTCGTTCGTTACCCAAATAAACGAGCGCTTGCTTCAACGATTCAATCCGGCTCTTAATTGGAAATACTCCTGAGTTAATTAATCTCAGCAGTTTGTAGGCTAGTGCAGTATCTTGGGCAAATAACTCAGCCAACCTCGTTATACTCATATTTGACTTTAACGCTTCTTCGTAGATAAGCATCACAATGACATAATTAATTGAGATATCTTTATGCTCTATCATTTTAGGTTTAGCAAAAAAGTAACCTTGGAAGAACTGGAAGCCCATTTTTTTAGCTTGTTCAAACTCTTCTTCAGTTTCTACCTTTTCCGCCAGTAGCTTAATGTTTTTTCGAGCTTTGATCATATCAACAACCGGCTCGATAGAGTCGAGTGAGTTTTCCATTACATCAAATTTGATCAATCTAACCAGCTTCAGAAAAGGATCCCAATCTTTTGAATACTGAAAATCGTCCAACGCTAACCTAAAATTACTATGAAACAACCCCCTAATACGTTCATAGTTCTGTTTTGTTGGAGGAATAGTCTCGAGCAACTCTAGAATGACATCATTGGCAGGCAGAAATTCACAAAGATCTTGGCGCAGCGAATCTGGACCAATATTAATTAGCGCTTTTTTCCCTGAAGTGAGATTTCGCATACCGAGGTTAAGTTGATTATTCATTATCAGCTTGGCTGTCGCTGCATCATCTGCAATATTGGGAAAGCTATTTTTTACACCATCGCGAAACAACAACTCGTATGCAACAACTTGTTTTTTACGATTAAATATGGCTTGGCGAGCCACAAAAACCTTCAAACAAAAACTCCTTTGTAGCCAAAGTGACCATTCGCACTTTTGGTTTACTATTTTTTAGATTTTAACCCTTTATGATGATAAAGAAAATCAAACTAAGCTATTAAGAATCAAAATAATAGCTTAAAAGATAATGCAATTYGGAAAAAAAGAAAGGCTGAAGCCAGCTTTTGCTGCCTTCAGCCTAGAAGATTGATTAAGATTCGTGCTAATTTGCGATGAGTGAATTCAACTTTAAACAATAGAGTCCTTACTCGCAGCCAGCCTCGTCGCTAGCCAGGTTATATTTTTGGTAAACGTTCACTTATCTTCGAGTGTGCTCGCCAGTCTGCAAATGCGCAACGTAATTAATAGAACTGAGGGAAGGATTAGTTATACCAATTTGCTTAATTAAGTGGTATTAATCACTTAAAATACCTAAGCTAAAAAAGTGTAACATCTGGCTAGCCAAAGGTTATTTCTTGATACAAGGCGAATTTGTGTGTCAAAGGCGAGTCTGTTGCATAAAAATTTAACACAGTAGTAAGGGATAACCGCTGCTAGAGAACCAGTTATTATCCCGAGTTTAGGTTAATTAATGCAGCTAGCGTCGTTTATCGATACAGTTGCTCTGTGTATTTTTGGGCTACACTATACCAGTCAAACCGCTGTAGTTTAGCCTGCTGGCAAAGCGCTTGGTATTTGATTTGATTGTTACACAGATCGGCTAATGCAAGTTCAAAAATCGCGATAAGCTGTTGACCTTGCTCTGCAAGTGTATCACCTTCAAAGCAATATCCGGTTTCGTTATGCTTTACCGTATCAGCAAGTCCACCTACCTTGTGAACGATACAAGGCTGCCCAGCTCGCATCGCGAGCATTTGACTTATTCCACATGGTTCAAATGAGCTAGGCATTAAAAAGAGGTCGCCAAGTAAATAAAGTAGCTCACCCAACTCTTTGCCGTAACCATTCAAAAATAGTACGTTACCGTGCCTTGCCATTATTTCAGTGAACAATTGTTCTAAGGCAGGATCCCCAGAACCCACGATAATAATTCTAGCACCGCTTCGACCAGCCAACTCAGCAATATTATCCAAAACAGTCCCAGCGTGAGTCGGCTGCCTTAAAATAAGCGCTTTTTGATCTGTGAGTCTACCGACACTTGTGATCATTTTTCCGTCAAATGGCTCGCCAAGCCAAGCTTGTATCCGCTGGTGAGCAATGTAAAACCGAGACAGTACCTGATTAGACTTAGCCATCCATTGAAATACGTGTGACTCAGCAAGTTTCAAGTAATCTACAAGAGTGGTTTGGCAGTGTGTCTCTGCGTCTTCAGCATACACACACCCGTTCAAGATACCTGCCAACCGCCCTTCGTGACAAGCATGCTGCATATCTCCCTCCAAGCCCTCACCACCAAAAAAACCTAGTTCAGGGTGGCTTGGAAGCATCACTTCTTTTGCATAATTGGGAGAGACGACGTGGACTCTATCAGTGAGATTAATGGCCGCTCGCATCGGATTAAAGCAATGAGGATATTTTGGGTCGCAAATACTAAGGCCATCATAAGTCAGTGTTGGAAACCAAGACTCTAAGCTTGAAAAGTCATGATTGAAAGGTCGTATACCTTGAAGCGCGAGGTTGTGTACTGTGTATACCGTTTTTAGCTGCTTTAGGCGTTTAAATCTCGGACTAAATCGACGCAACACCGCAACCACAGCGGCATGCCAATCATGTAGGTGCACAACATCTATGTCTGCAATTAATTCATGCTCTATAAGCTCAGCCACCGCCGCACTAAAAAATGCGAAACGGTTTGCATCAGTCGCAAATGGTTGATGAGTATCATTACAATAAATTGCTCCATGGTGCTCACTAAATAAAGAATGTGAGACCACATATTGAGTAACGCCGTCAGATTTTTCCACAGACCAAAGTGTTGCTGTCTCTAAATGTTGACGGAATGGCACTGCAATATCTGCTACAAAGTGTCGATTTAACGCAATTTGTCCGTAATCAGGCGTTACAACTGATACTTTAATACCAAGCTCCGCAAGTGCATAGGGAATATCACGGATAACATCAGCTACCCCGCCAACTTTACAATTTGGCAACCGATCATTCTCGGCTGCCACAAGAATTACATGCATAATACCTCTACATGGACTATTTATTATGTTTTTTTGGTAGCTCAGCCAACATGTCTCGGGTAACTAGCACTATCCCTTTATTCGACACTCTGAAGCCATTCGCTTTATCTTGCTCGTTATCATGACCTATAGTCATACCCTCTGGTATCTGACAACTCCTATCTATAATGGCATTTTTAATACGACAATTCCGCCCTATTTTTACACCAGGCAACACAACTGCGCCTTCAATTTCGCAATAGGAATGTACATGCACATTTGAGAACAGTAGGGATTTTTTTACTTTAGAACCTGAGATGATACAACCACCAGAGACCGTTGAATCAACTGCCATACCACGTCTATCATCATCATCAAAAATGAATTTAGCTGGCGGTAGCTGTTCTTGATATGTCCAAATAGGCCATTGCGGATCGTACAAATCGAGCTGAGGCTCTGGTGAAACTAATTCCATATTCGCTTCCCAAAACGAATCTAACGTACCTACATCGCGCCAATAAGGTTGGCCGCCGTATGACGGATCGCTGAAGGGATAAGCAAACACATTGTGCTCTTCTATAATAGCCGGAATAATATCATGGCCAAAGTCACGACCTGATCCCTCACGTTCTGCATCTTTTTTTAATTGCTCAAATAAGAACTCAGTATTGAAAACATAATTTCCCATTGACGCTAGACACACACCAGGCTTGCCCGGAATAGAGGTTGGGTCAACTGGTTTTTCATCGAAACGACGTACCCGATTACTCTCATCGACCGTCATTACACCAAACGTTTTTGCCGCTTCTTCACAAGGCACTTCAATACAACATACGGTCATATCAGCCCCTGTTTCTACGTGTTTTGCAAGCAGTCCACCGTAATCCATTCTATAGACATGATCACCGGATAAGATCATCACGTATTTGGGGAGCTCGTGACGAATAATATCCATATTTTGAAATACTGCGTCTGCGGTGCCGCAGTACCACTCATCACCATATCGTTGTGATGCCGGTAATATCTCTACAGATTCTCCCAGCTCTTTTTTAAAGTGACCCCATGCGCGATTAACATGACGGATAAGCGAGTGTGATTTATATTGCGTGGCAATCCCCACTCGTCTGATCCCTGAGTTAATACAGTTTGACAGTGGAAAATCAATAATTCGATGCTTACCGCCAAAGTATACTGCGGGTTTTGCTCTCCAAGTGGTGAGCTCATGAAGGCGCGAACCTCGTCCACCCGCAAGTATTAAAGCATATGTTTCTCGAGTGAGGGTACTAATATAACGATTCGCATAATTAGGCATTATTTGTTCTCTCCATAACTTTGTTGCGGTGACTACTGCATCGGACTCAATCGCCAAATATCATCGCTGTATTCTTGAATTGTTCTATCACTGGAAAATTTTCCACTCGCTGCTGTATTGAGAATACTCATACGCAGCCAGTGTTCCTTGTCTTTATATGCTTGAGCCGCATGCTCTTGACTTTCAACATAAGAAGGAAAGTCTTGAGCGACTAACCATGGGTCGCTGCTACTTTTTATTGAGTTGATAATGTCATCGAAAATATTAGGCTCAAAAAGATTGAAATGGCCGCTTTCCAATAGTGTCATCACGCGGTTTAAATCTTGATTACTTTCTATGATTTTTAACGGTTGGTAATGTAGTCTGGCCTGCTGAGCTTCTTCTGCTGTTAAGCCAAATAAGTAAAAATTATCGGCACCGACACAGTCTCTAATTTCTATATTAGCGCCATCAAGAGTGCCAATTGTCACAGCACCATTCATCATAAATTTCATGTTTCCGGTGCCTGAAGCTTCCTTGCCTGCGGTTGATATCTGCTCCGATAAATCAGTTGCAGGACATATTACTTCCATCTTTGAAACGTTGTAATTTGGTAAAAATGCAACGCGAAGATAAGGCTTAGCTGCGGGATCATTATTAATAACGCTTGCAACATTATTGATGAGTTTAATGATCTTTTTAGCCATGTAATAACCTGGCGCTGCTTTACCGCCAAATAAAACACAACGGGGAACCAACCCAGAAACTTCCCCTCTGCAAACTCGATCATATAGGTGGATCACATGAAGGATATTTAATAACTGACGTTTGTATTCGTGTATCCTTTTTACTTGGACATCAAACATCATGTCAGGATCAAACTCTACGCTACACTCTTGTTTTACCAGCTCAGTTAAGCGGCGCTTATTTTGCTGCTTCACCGCCAACCATTGTTGTTGGAAAGCGTGATTATCATAAAATCGACGCAGCTCGCTGATTTTTGAAAAGTCTGCTTGCCAGCCATCTCCGATTTTCTCTGAAATAAGCGCTGCAAGTTGTGGATTACAATGTGACAACCAACGTCTTGGTGTTACCCCATTCGTTTTGTTGTTGAACTTTTCTGGGCATAGTTGATAAAAGTCATTGAATAAACCAGCTTTTAACAACTCGGTATGTAAAGCTGCAACTCCGTTTACCGAATAACTACCAACAATTGCAAGGTATGCCATACGAATTTGAGGATGTTCTGACTCTTCGATGAGCGACAACGCGCGCTGCTTCTCTATATCTCCTGGCCACTTTAATGCGACTTCTGAGAGGAAACGAGCGTTTATCTCATAAATAATTTCTAATAGCCTAGGTAGTAAACGTTGAAAAAGGCTGACCGACCAACGCTCCAAAGCCTCTGGCAGTAGAGTATGGTTGGTGTAGGCCATCGTTGAGGTCGTTATTTTCCATGCTTCATCCCACTCCAGCTCATAGTCATCCAGCAAAATACGCATCAGTTCAGCAACCGCGATGCTAGGATGTGTGTCATTAAGTTGGAACACATGAAAGTCTGCAAAGTCCTTAAAATCATCTCCATATTGTTCAACCCATGTAGCAATAACATCTTGTAAACTTGCGCTAGATAAAAAGTATTGCTGCCTTAGTCTAAGCTCTTTACCGTTTTCACTGGCGTCATTAGGGTAAAGCACCATAGTGATCTGTTCAGCTTGGTTTTTTTTAGCAACCGCTTCTGAATAACTCCCGGCATTAAACTCGGTTAAATCAAACTCATCCGTCGCTTCAGACTTCCAAAGCCGCAAGGTATTTACAACACCATTTCTATACCCAGGCACAGGTACGTCATACGGAACGGCCAAGACATCCTGCGTATCAAGCCATTCGTGGTGTTGCCTACCCTGCTTATCAGTATGTACCTCAACATGTCCAAAAAACTTCACTCGCCTTGCTTGCTCAGGTGCTGCCAGCTCCCATGGATGACCTTCTCGGAGCCAGTTATCAGGCTGTTCAATCTGATGACCTTGCTCACAGGTTTGATTAAACATACCAAACTCATAGCGTAAACCGTAACCAATAACAGGAAGCGCAAGTGAGGCACAACTATCTAAAAAACACGCCGCTAAACGTCCTAAGCCACCATTACCTAAGCCTGCATCATGCTCTGCCTCTGCTACTTCTTCAAGTTCAGTGCAGTACTCTTGTAGCGCCGACTGCACTTGTTCATGAAGGTCAAGATTAATCACTGCATTTGACAACGCTCGGCCCATCAAAAACTCTAAAGAGAGATAGGCAGCTTTTCGAGTTTTCTGACTTTTAATGTGTTCTTTGGTCGCTCGGCAACGAGCAACTAATCGGTCGCGGATCGTCAGTGCCAAAGCGTGATATAGGTACAAACGGGATTCCCCGACTTTGTCACGCCCCAAGGTATAATAAAAATGACGCGTTAAATCGTCGGTTAAGGTGTCTTCATCTATCTTTGGTGCATCTTGCCAATGTTTCACAACGCAAACTGGTGCACTTTTATTAGCCATGCTATTCATCCCCTTTGATTGATGTAAATATCCATGCTGACTTAGCCGGAACCTGTAAATATGAGTCAATATCTGTTTTGTGTACCTCGACAGCCGTTGTGATCGCTCGTTTCCAATTAGAGGAAAAAGCACTTTGTGGCAATTTGATATTTATTGTGTTGTCACTTGCGTTCAAAATAATCAGTAAACTTTGGCCTAATTGCTGATCTGTAATGGTGTAACTTAGCCATTTTCGACTCGGCTCACGCCACTGCTCTGGGGAAAGTGGTTTGGCTTCTTCATTAAACCAATTAACCGCGAACCGGCTGTCGCTGTTATGCACATAAAACAAGTAAGAAAAGGCCGCAAACTGTTTGCGTATTGCCAATAAGTCTTGAATGAAGAAAGTAAGCGGATGATGCTGTTGATGATTTTTCCATGCTAACCAACTCGTACAATTGTCTTGGCAATAAGCATTATTATTACCATTTTGCGAGTGTGCCATTTCGGTGCCAGCACAAATCATCGGAACGCCTTTAGATAAAAACAATGTTAGAAGCGCATTCTTTTGCATACAAAGCCTAAGTTCATTCACTTTAGGATCTGCACTGAACCCCTCAACACCACAGTTAAATGAATAGTTTTCACTATGGCCATCTCGATTAGCTTCACCATTGGCTTCGTTATGTTTTTGTTCGTAGGCCGTCCAGTCAAACAGTGAAAAGCCGTCATGACTGGTAATAAAATTAATAGAGTTCAACGGTCCCCGTAGATTATGTTCAAATACATCACTTGAACCGTGGATCCGCATTGCCAGCTCAGGAAGCACTCCCTCATCCCCACGCCAGAAGCGCCTGACAGTATCTCTAAATTTATCATTCCACTCTCGCCAAGGTGCAGGAAATTGCCCTAGTTGGTAACCCCCAGGTCCAATATCCCAAGGCTCTGCAATTAATTTCACCTTACTCAGAATAGGATCTTGATTAAGCGCTTGCAAAAAAGCATGCTGATTAGAAAAGCCAGAGGTTTGACGTGCTAGGATCGTCGCCAAATCAAATCTAAAACCATCTACTCCCATATATTCCACCCAATATCGCAAGCTGTCTAATACCAGTTTCAATACGACGGGGTTTGAAATATTAAGGGTATTTCCACATCCAGTGTCATTTATATAAACATTTGCTTTATTTGGTAAGGTGCTGTAATAGGTGAGATTATCAAACCCTTTAAAGCTAATCGTAGGTCCATCTATGCCGCCTTCGGCTGTGTGATTAAAGACCACATCTAAAATCACCTCTATTCCAGCCTGATGCAGTCGCTCGACCATTAACTTAAATTCATTAATATCATCACTGACAAGGTAACTTTTGTGTGGAGTAAAAAAGCTAAGCGTATTGTAACCCCAGTAATTTTTTAATCCCTTAGTAGTCAAAAACTGTTCGTTAATAAAGGCATGCACTGGCAAGAGCTGCACAGCTGTCACACCAATATGCTTCAGATGATCAATAAATACAGGTTCGGCAAGGCCCAGATATTTACCTTGCAGCTTAGCAGGTACCTCAGGATGGCGTACCGTGGCTCCTTTTACATGACACTCATATATTACGGTTTTACTCCAAGGTGTGTTTGGGCGCACCCCTACATACTTTTCGGTCGCTACGACTTTGCTTTTTGGCATGTCACATGCGTTGTCTGATGGATTCAAATGCCCCACAGGCAGGTGGCAAAAATGTCGCTCACTCCATGTAAACTCACCAAAAAAATCTTTGCAATATGGGTCTAGTAAAAGTTTATTGACGTTAAATAATAAGCCTTTCTCTGCGCGATAATCGCCATCAACCCGGTATCCATATAAATCACCTGCTTTTGCCCCTTCGATAAATAGCGACCAATTTCCCCCTTCGTGGCGAAACATGGGCAAACGATTGACTTCACTATGCCCGCTCTTATCAAACAAACACAATGTCACTTTTGCCGCTTTTGGCGCATAAACACAAAAGTTAACGCCTTTGCCCGTAACAGTTGCGCCAAGCGTATAAGGGTGGCCACGATAGCTGATTAGCATGTGCCACCAGAGATCAGCTGTAAATAAATAGTCGCCAGCGGCGGGATGGTTATATCAATACTTTGACTAAGTCCGTGGCTTTCAATCTCTTTCGACTCTATCAATTGTTGCTTATGTGCAACAATACCAACGCCACTGCCCCAAAACTCCGTGTCATCAGTGTTTAAAATCACTTGATAAACGCCAGAAGCCGGCACGCCTAAACGGAAATGAAAATGTGTCTGGGGGGTGAAATTTGCCACTACGACAAGTGGGGTCAAGCCATCGTTTCCATAACGGATAAAACTAAAGATACTTTGTTCAGCATTTCCACCATCTATCCAATTGAATCCAGTGGACTTAGTATCACACTCGAACAATTGAGGCGTTGTCTTGTAGGTTTCATTTAGGGATTTGATACATTTATAGATACCGCGATGCGCTTCACTCTCTAACAAATGCCAATTTAATTGCTGGTTGTGGTTCCATTCCTCACGCGGTGCCAACTCAGACCCCATAAATAGCAGCTTTTTGCCAGGGTGTGCGAACATAAACCCATAATAAGCCCTTAAGTTAGCAAATTGCTGCCAATCATCCCCTGGCATTTTGCTCAATAACGCACCTTTCCCGTGAACGACTTCGTCGTGGCTTAATGGTAAAATATAATTTTCAGAGTAAGCATAGACCATGGAAAAGGTCATTTCATGATGATGGTACTTACGGTGAATGGGGTCTTTTGACATATAATTCAGAGTGTCGTTCATCCATCCCATATTCCATTTATAGCCAAAACCCAATCCATCATGTTCGACACTACGCGTCACCCCAGGCCAAGCAGTAGATTCCTCAGCTACCATCATGATCCCATCATTTTCACCGTAACATTGAGTATTTACTGACTTTAAACATTCAATCGCACCCAAGTTTTCACGTCCACCATATTGGTTAGGGATCCACTCGCCTTGCTTTCTGCTGTAATCCAAGTACAACATCGATGCCACGGCATCGACACGCAAGCCATCAATGCCGTATTCCTTAATCCAGTACATCGCGTTAGACAATAAGAAGCTTTTTACTTCTGCGCGGTCATAATTAAAAATGTATGTGTTCCAATCAGGGTGGAATCCCTGTCTTTTGTCAGCATGTTCATACAAGTGCGTGCCATCAAATTTATGCAAGCCGTGAGGATCGGAAGGAAAATGTCCAGGAACCCAGTCTATTAACAATCCCAACTCAGCTTGATGACAACATTCAACAAAGTATGCAAAATCTTCTACTCCTCCAAACCGACTGGTGGGTGAGAACAAGCCAACAGGTTGATAACCCCAAGAGCCATCAAAAGGATATTCGCTGATTGGCATCAATTGCAGATGTGTGAATCCCAAAGACTTCACATAAGGGATTAAGTCATCTCCAAGTTCACGGTACGTTAAATAGCGATTACCTTCTTGTTCTCGGCGCTTCCAAGACCCAAGATGTACCTCGTATATACTAATTGGTGCATCAATCCTATTGCGAGATGCTTTTTCTATTTGCTCAGGTTGAGTCACCACTGCTGTTGGCTTTGATTGCGTAATACTTGCAGTCCCTGGCGCTTGCTCCATTTTGAATGCAAATGGATCTGCCTTTTCAATTCGCTCTCCATCAAATGTTGTAATAGCAAACTTATAGCAACGGTCGACATTCAGCTCAGGTATAAAAAGTTCCCATACGCCACTGGCAGGGTGCAATCTCATTGGATGTTGCGTGTTGTTCCAATGGTTAAAGTCACCGATCACCGAAACAGATAATGCGTTTGGTGCCCAAACGCTAAAGCGAAACCCTTCAACATCATCCACTGTAAGTTGATGTGCGCCGAGGTGCAGATAGGCTTGCGCCTGTGTACCTTCATTAAATAAATACAAAGCTTCATCTGATAAGGTGCTCGCAAACGAATATACATCTCTACCGGTTACTGTCTGATTTGGATAAACAACTTCTAACTGATATTCTTGATTGGCAAAATTTTTGTCTAAAACCGATGAAAATAAAGCGCTTTGACGAAATTGCGTTAGCGGATACCTACTATGTTTTGTAAGTACAAATACCTCTTGCGCCCCTGGAATGTAGCATCGTACCACCGACTGATTGTCATCAAATTGATGTAACCCTAAAAAAGCAAACGGATCACGACACTTACCTGCCGCCAGCGCGGTAACTTGGCAATCATAATGAGGCATTTGAGCGTCTTCTAAATTTGGTCTTGTATTCATCTATAAATTCCTGCTTGTGACAGCGTCGCGGATCAGCATTTGGGATTTTGCGATAATCTCTGTTGATGTTTGCGTTAACTGCCGCCTCCAGTTTGGATATTCCTTATCGGTACCGGGGATATTTACTGGTAGCCGCTGACAGTCGAGATCATCCAATTGTAGCGTCAGCATTTTTGCCGGTGACTGAGCTAACACTTTTATTAACGCCGAATAAACTAAAGCAGCCTCGCTTTTTAGGTCTATACCTCGCACACCATGAAGACTCAACCAACGACAAAGCTTGTCTCGCTCTGTCTCCCTTTGTGCATTTGCAACTGAGGTTTGCTGCTCATCGAGTAGCTGATATTGCTTTTTGAGCCGCAAATCATCGTGCTCCCACCAGCCAAAAAAAGGTGGTACGTCATGATTAGCAACCATTAACAAAGCATTTTTTTTATAATGTTCAACGGCGAGAAACTGATCATCATGATCTTTTTCAAAATAAAATAGAATATTGCTGTATATGTGGGACTCTGCCATTGCTAACTTAATTTCCGTTGGCACCACTCCCAAATCTTCTCCGATCACCATGACTTTGTGTAGCGCCGACTCTATCTTCAATATTGCGAGTAAGTATTCAAAAGGATAATAAACGTAACAGCCACTCTGAGACTCCCCACTTACAAAGCACCACCATAAGCGTCTTAACCCCATCACATGATCAATCCGTAGCCCCCCGACTCCGCTGATATTTGCTCTAATCAGCTGTTTAAAAAACTCGAACCGTTCAGCTTTTAACTTGACAGGGTTAAGCGCTGGCAGTCCCCAATTTTGTCCCTGCTCAGCCCATGGATCTGGCGGTGCTCCAACTCTCGCATGTTCAGCATAGAGTGACCGATTACTCTCATATTCGCTCGAGCCGTCAGCACAACCAACGGCTAAATCATTAATAAGCCCTATTGCCATACCGTGTTCTAGTGCCACTAGCTGACAATGTGCCAACTGCTCAAACGCTACCCACTGTAAAAACCTGGCGAACTCATCGTCATTAAACCCACTCAACTCTTCTTTTTTGCGCTGACAAAACTGTTTAAAATCAGCATCCCAGTCATTGCGTTGATTTTGTAAGTACTGCCATAAGTTATGCAGCTTAGCTAATTTGTCGTTCATACAACGAGACATATCAAGGTAACTGTGATTATGGTCACTTTTATCGATATTACTTTGCTTAAAAAACACGTTTTTATCTACATTGAATCGCTCACATAACAGCTCAATAGATATATAAAAAGGGTGAAGTAAGCGCCTATCATTTGGGCTATACGGGCTTGCCTTTTCTGGTTGTTCAACAAACAGTAGGTGGAGTGGGTTCAATAAAATGTAATCAACTCCCTCGCCAGCTGCCAAAACAATCAGCTCTTTCAACTCAAAAAAATCAGCGCTTAGTTTTGAGTTTTCAGGTTTAAGCGAATAAAGTTGTACAGAGATCCCAAGTAACTTTTTATTATCCGAGATGGGATCGTAGCAATGCTCGGGAGTAACCCAAAGCTCAGTTTCGTAGCATTGTCCATTTATAGTTACTTTGGCTTGATGATAACCAACAACAACTGGAGCAATGGCGACTGACAATGCTACATAACGCGCTCCTTGATAAACGTAGTCACCCACTTCTGACAGGTTGTTGCATTCACAAACAAAATGATAATTTAATGCAGGAATAGAGATAGTAAGCTCAGATAAGCTACTACACGCTTCAAGTCTCAACGTTAACTTAGGCTGGGCTTCTTTTGTTAACGTAATAGCTTCGATAGGTGTTAGCCATTTTGCAATATCCAAAGCAAAATTAAGTGCATTTACTTCATCAATATCATCTGTATTTACACCACATTCTTTGAGGGCTGACAAGCGAGTCTGGTGATCAAAGATAACATGATCACCTGTATATTTATGATATTCATAACCAATACCATATAAATATAAAAGCTGAGCAATATGGTCCATTTATTGTCTTAAGCCCTGCAAGTGGATACAACGCTGTTGTCTTCCCCAAATCCATTTGGCACGTAATCATCCGCTTGATGATCGTTATCCCAGACCTCGCCATCAATCAAATATCTAAAATGGTAATCTTTGTCGGTTGGTAAACGGTGTTTAAGTTTAAAAGCACACTCTTTTTTAACAAACTTCATTGGCTCAGGTTGCCAGCCATTAAAATCCCCGACCAGCGCTACAGTTTTAGCTTGTGGGTGTGAAAATGAAAATGTAACTTCTGCTTCGTCTTTTGTTTTAAAAAACCGTTTGGTGAGCATATAACCCCCATTTACCTTGTGTGAGTCCATATTTCACAGTGACGTACGCTAATACTGCAAACGACTGGTAACTGTGTACGATTTACTTTGGGTATTTTTTAAGAACCCAGCTATCTGACACTGTGCTAACACAGCACAATCAAGCCTGCTCTATCAATCACGAACCTCAAGTACAGCAAACAAATATTGAGTTTGTATGACAGTACTAATTTGGTGCGCCTTTGCACCACTTTGTCGCAACCTAAATCTGACAAGTCGTAATTTCAGGTTGCTATGAGATCCTTGCAATCGCTGAGCCAATTACGTTAAAAGTTAAGATGAAAGCTAGTTAAGAACCGTTCTCATGTAAAGTGAATTTAACTAATAATTGATCAAGCGCATATAAAGTCACGACCAATATGAGATTTTTGGTACTTTCGCACGATGAAGTTTGCAACTGAATGCTAAAATGTGTAAAAAACTATCTTACAGACCAAATCATTATCGCCTACCATGTCATCTTAGCTTGATAACGTGAGTAGCGAATTTTTAAGGAAAGCCTATTCATGACACGTGCTATAAGACTAACAAGTACCCTAGTTTTAGGCGCGTTATTTGTTGTCATATTGCTTCATCTATCGTTTAAAGCGCACGTTTTTGAATTACTATCTACTGGTTTTGCGGTTAGTTCATTAGAAAACTCAGTGGCATCACCTTGGTATGCCTTTTTATTACATGGAATACATTTTAGTAGCAGCGAAAGTGACCTATTTGTGGTGATTGACCTTGCAGCTGATACACGCAAATTTATTGACGTCAACTTAGTATGGTATGACGTATTTACTTCCCCCATCACACTGACGGCTTTAGCGACCTTACTCACGATTATTTTTTATTTACTGAAGGCAGAATGTCGATACCGCAATCAAGATAGAGACGTGGACAAGATAAACAATGATGTACACAATATCCTGACTCGCCTTGAAGTTGACAGTGCACCGCTTCATCACAAGTCACCTCTTGCTGGGTTAAGTCACTCTATTCATGATTTATCTAGTCACCTGGCGCGGGTTAAACGTCATTCCGAGTCGCAAATTTTTCAAGATAAGCTCACCAAGTTAATTGACCGCCATGCCTACATTGATCATATCGAGGTAAAATTAAAACAAGCAGAACTCAATCAAGCAAAATGCGGCCTGCTATTTATTGACTTAGATGGCTTTAAACAAGTGAATGACTCTTTCGGTCACAGTTTTGGAGATGAAATTCTTATTCAAGTTGCACTACGACTATCAAAAGTGGTTCGTCAGTTTGGACTTGAAGACACCCACCCAATCTATGGACTTGAACAAAACTTATCACGCCTAGGGGGCGATGAGTTTTCGATTTTTATTCCCACACTTCCTAACCCTAATTTATGTACTGAAATTGCACAGTCTATCTTGTGCGATATAGAAYGTGACTTTTTACTTGGCAATAAATTGGTAAAAATTGGCGCAAGTATTGGTATCGCGGTTTATCCCGACAGTGCAGCAACGCCAAACTCGCTGTTGCAAATGGCCGATGTAGCTATGTACCGTGCAAAATCAGACGGTCGCGGCATATTTAAAGTCTATTCACCTGAAATGGGCTCTAAAATGCGGCGCTATCATTACCTGCTTGAAGAACTGAGACTTGCCATTGCAGCACAAAGCTTTTACCTCTCATTCCAGCCTATCGTACATGTTGAAGATTGCGCGATTGATTATTTTGAAGCGCTGATCCGCTGGAACCATCCAATAGAGGGGCTTATCCCCCCAGCTGAATTTATTCCTATTGCTGAAGAGTCTAATTTAATCCTAGAGCTTGGCGACTGGATCTTGCTTGAGTCATGCAGGCAAATGTCTGCTTGGCATAATGCAGGTATGAAGAAGGTAAAAATTTCGGTCAATGTCTCGGGTATTCAGCTTAAACATCGGAAAATTTTTGAATGGGTCAATGCGGCACTGGAAAAAACTGGGCTACCTGCAAGTGCATTGATGCTAGAAATTACCGAATCAACACTGATCAAAGCCAGCAATGAAACAATTTCTCAGCTACAGCAATGCAGAGATGCAGGAATAAGCGTTGCGATTGACGATTTTGGTACTGGTTTTAGCTCTTTGAGCACACTCGCTGACCTTCCTATCGATGTAATCAAAATCGACAAGCTATTTATCACTCAAGCAAATAGCAATCCAAAATATCGTAAAATATTAAATTCGATCAGTGAACTTGGACAGCAATTAGAGCTGAAAGTTGTCGCCGAGGGAGTTGAGCAAATTGAGCAATTTGAGTTAGTTAAAAACCTTGGGATCAGTTGTGTACAAGGCTACTTAGTCAGCAGGCCAGAAAGCTCCAACAACGTTGGTAGCAAAGTGCTCAATGGCAATGTAAATCACATCGCAGCTACGGGCACGAGTATTTGGTTGCCAGAACACGTAGGGTGACTCCCTCGCCTTACGTTGAAAAATAGATACAGTCTTATAAAACTCACTTCACGTTATCCATGAATTGTTCTAACGCTTAAATTTTGTTTCTAAGATAACTGACGAGTTAGTACGCTCTATTCCTTCCAAATTACCGATTTCGTCAAGTAGGTGGCTCAGCTGCTCCAAACTCTGCGCTTCAACAATGGCAATCAAGTCATATTCTCCACTTATAGCATAAAGTGCTGAAACATTTGGTAACTGTTGTAATGCCAAGTTTGCTTTTGCGGTGAGCTTTTGCTTTACCTTTATTGCAACATGGGCAGACACAAGGTCATCGATATATTGTTCAGCAAATTCGACCCGATAGCCCTTGATCACTCCATTTTGTTCTAATTTCGCAATACGGTTCTGTACTGTCGTTCTAGAAATATCGAGTTTTCGTGCTAACTCTGAGATGCTCTCCCGTGCATTATTTCGCAACAGTGCAATGAGCTTTTCGTCTTGTAAACTTATCATTTTGCAATTTAACCATGTCAATTTGATATAAATCATAGCAAATATGTGAATTATTGCACTGCAAATTATTATAAAAGCGCGTAATAATGAGGAAATAGCAAGTTGGCTGTGAGCAGAACATCAAATAAACAATTTTTGCTCAACAGAAATAACGCACAACGATAAAAATTTAGGAGAAAGCGTCATGCAAGCAAACCGCGAATTATTCGATGAAGTCATGGTTCCAAATTACAACCCATCTGCTGTGATCCCTGTCAAAGGTGAAGGCTCTCGTGTATGGGATCAAACAGGCAAAGAGTTCATCGATTTTGCTGGTGGTATCGCGGTAAATTGTCTCGGTCACTGCCACCCTGCGCTTGTCTCTGCACTAAAAGAGCAAGGCGAAAAGATTTGGCACCTATCGAACGTAATGACGAACGAGCCAGCATTACGCCTTGCCAAAAAATTAACCGATGCGACATTTGCAGAGAAAGTATACTTCGCAAACTCAGGTGCTGAAGCAAATGAGGCTGCACTTAAACTTGCTCGGCGCTGGGCTTTAGATAAATTTGGTGCAGAGAAGTCGCAAATCATTGCATTTAACAAAGGCTTCCATGGACGTACTTTTTTCACCGTAACTGTGGGTGGTCAAGCAGCCTATTCTGACGGTTTTGGTCCAAAGCCTGCTGATGTTACTCATGTTGATTACAACGACCTATCTGCGTTTGAGAAAACAATCTCAGATAATACCTGTGCTGTAATGATGGAACCGCTTCAAGGCGAAGGTGGAATAATTTCTCCAAACCCTGAATTTGTACAGGCTGTACGTGAGCTTTGCGACAAGCATAATGCTTTACTTATTTTTGATGAAGTTCAGACTGGTGTTGGTCGTACGGGTGACCTATATGCTTATCAAGGCCTAGGTGTAACACCTGATATTTTAACCACTGCAAAGGCACTTGGTGGCGGCTTTCCTATTGGTGCGATGTTAACAACAACTGACATTGCGTCACACTTAAAAGTAGGTACACATGGTTCAACATACGGTGGTAACCCGTTAGCCTGTGCCGTTGCAGAAGCCGCGTTTGATACAGTAAATACCGAAGCGGTGCTATCAGGTGTAAAAGCCAAAGAGCAACTATTCAGAGATGGTCTAAACGCTATTAACGACAAATACAATGTATTTTCTGAGGTGCGCGGTAAAGGTCTTCTTCTTGGTGCCGTGCTCAATGACAAATTTGAAGGCCGTGCACGTGATTTCCTTGTAGCAAGTGCAGAGCACGGTTTAATGTCACTAGTGGCAGGCACTAATGTCGTTCGTTTCACACCTTCTCTTGTGATCACAAATGAAGAGATCGCAGAAGGTTTAGCACGCTTTGAACAAGCGGTTGCTGCAGTAGTTAACGGCTAAGGAGCTGGGGATCTTCATCCCCTCTTTCTCATGTTAGTATTAAGACCAATACAAAAAACTGACTTTGATGCGCTAAAAACGATTGCGATTGAATCTGGTCACGGGTTTACCTCATTGCCTGTCGACGATGAATTGCTATCGAATAAAATTGATCGCTCAGTTAAAAGCTTCACAAAGTCAGTTACAAAACCGTATGACGAAGGCTATTTATTCGTTCTTGAAGACACCCAAACGGGAGAAATTATCGGCACCACGGCAATCGAGGCCGCTGTTGGTATGTCTGTACCTCTGTATCACTACCACTTGGGTAAAACTGTACATCATTCAAGTACGCTTGGGGTTTACAACACCGTAGATATTTTGTCCATGTGTAACGATTACACTGGCAGTTCAGAGATTTGCACGCTGTTTTTACGAGAAGGTCATCGCCAAGGGTTAGCGGGGCGTTTTTTATCACGCAGCCGTTTTTTATTTATGGCCGAGCATGCAGAGCGTTTTAGCGATACTGTTATTGCAGAAATGCGAGGCGTTAGCGATGAACATGGTCATTCACCATTTTGGCAGTGGTTACAAGAACACTTTTTTAGTATCGAATTTCCACAAGCTGATCACTTAGTAGGACTGGGAGACAAGGTTTTTATTTGTGAGCTGATGCCGAAGTACCCTATTTACGCAAACTTACTAAGCCCAGAAGCACAAGCCGTTATCGGTCATGTACACGAAAAGACCAAACCTGCATTAAGATTATTACAAAAAGAAGGATTTGAGCACCGTGGTTACGTTGATTTATTTGATGCTGGACCCACTGTTGAGGCTAAACTCGAAAATATCAGCACAGTAAGAGAATCTTTTAAAGGCGAGGTTGAAATTGTAACCTCAGTACCAAATAACCTCCCCAGCCTCGCTATTTCCAATGGTCGACTAGACGTGTTTAAAGCCACTTTTACCGATCAAGCATATTTGTGCGAAGCTGAAGAAAAAATTCAACTCACCACCGAAGTTGCAAATGCACTTGAAGTCACTCAAGGTGAGTTAATAAGCGCATTTAAATTATAAATTTCATGTCGTGCTAATACCAAAAGGTATAACGTTAACAACTGTCACCGAGACAAAAAATTAGGAAACCATTATGCACAACAACGTAGATACATTATTTGAACAGCTGTGGGATAATTACCTAGCAGTAACGCCCTCTGCGGTAAAGGTCCACGAACTGCTGGGCTCGACACAAAAAGATGACGTGATCAATGACCATATCGCGCTTCGCACCTTCAATATCGAAAAAGTTGGGCTAGAAAAACTCGCAGCACACTTCAAAGCTGTCGGTTATAAAGAGTGTGGTGAATATCACTTCGAAGCAAAAAAACTATATGCAAAGCACTATGAGCACCAAGATCCTACTAAACCAAAAGTGTTCATCTCTGAGCTGCTAGTTGAGAAATGCTCTGAAGAGCTACAAGCAATAGTTAAAGACATGGTTGAGCAAATTGACGAGTCAGCGGTTAGTGCTGAAAACTTTTTGTACTCAGGGACGCATTGGAGTGTATCTCACGACACATATAAAAAACTATTAGCAGAAAGTGAATACGCCGCATGGATGTCGGCATGGGGTTATCGTGCTAACCACTTCACGGTCAGTATCAACTATCTGAAAAACTTCACCACAATTGAAGCAGTCAACCAAGCACTAAAAGACAATGGCTTTGAGCTAAATACCTCAGGTGGCGAAATCAAAGGCTCACCAGAGGTGCTACTTGAGCAATCTTCTACACTTGCTGATCACCAATCAGTGAAGTTCAGCGACGGTGAATTTAGTATCCCTAGTTGTTTTTATGAGTTTGCACTGCGCTATAAAAAACCAGATGGAGAGATCTACACCGGTTTTGTTGCAGCCTCTGCTGACAAGATTTTTGAAAGTACCAACGCAAGATAGTCACTGAAATGACAGTGCTTGTACTCAAGCACTCTGCCCAAATTGCGAAGCAGCCTTAATGGCTGCTTTTTATATTAATTTCTTCACAAACTTGCGGCAATATCGCTTCAGTAAGGCCTGCTGGCAGCTGGGTTAACTTAGGCGTGGCCAACTTGGTTACATTGTTACCAGCAATAATATTATCAATCCAATCAGCGAAATAAGAAACGCGACTATAGACTTCTGTCACACCGTAACGGCCAATTTTTCCGCCCTCAACTCTTGAGCTTACCCCAAACACAATACCTTGCCCATTCTCATATTGATAGGCTGGACCGCCGCTATCTCCCCCACCCGACACACCTTCCAAAGGGAGCCCATTTTCACCACGGTCGAAGCTAAATTTAATAACCGGACCTTGGGCTACTTTTACGGTATTTTGTGCCCGTCGCATTTGACCTTGATTAGCTAAATTGTCAATCGTTTGCCCAGTTATACCATTACCAGTTCCTCCTATGCCGATAAACCATAAAACTTCATCAAGCTCTTCTTTTTCACGGTTAATCATCAGTGGCTTAACATCGCTTAGCACTTGCTGGAGCTTGATAAGTGCAATATCGTGACTTTTCCCTGGCATATAGTCTGAGTGAACAAATACTTGGTCAATCAAAGTAGGGACATTATTTATTAGTATTGTCGAATTCGGCCGCAGGCAAAATGTTGCGTGAGCGGCGGTTAATACCCACTTTGATCCTATCAGTGTGCCATGCCCACCATCGATGTAAAAAGTTGCTAATTGCGGTAATACATCGCTCGATACTCTATAGTCTGCGTCATCTACGTCATGTCGGATCACGATACTATGTGAATTAAAAGAAATACCTAATATTATCAAAAGCCAAAACCGCATTTTATACTTCCTTTATCAAAACAGAGTGAGTCATCAAAGTGGTGACCTATAATGGGTAAAAAACCACAATAAAACATAATAATACGATGCTCAACCCCTGCATACTTTTTCGCTCAATGATTAGGGCTTTTTGTATCTTACCGCTATTGAATACAAAGAAATGGTCTTACGGAAAATTCGGCTTTATACCACTTATTTTGCTAACGAAAAGGTGTCTATATCAAAGCAGACAAGGCGGGAATTTTTTATTTGGTTGTTCTAAGTAAAAATTTTGAACATAGCGAGTGTCAGATTGACTTCCTTACATTGAGTAAGTAGTAAGACCAATTGGTATTATTGACGATGTTTGACATATTTTTGTCAAATAATACTTGTAGAGTTCATACTAGGCGACTCTACGGCGTCCAGTAGTGTATGGTTCAATATCATTTATTTAATCTGAGGTTTGGATAAGGAATGCTTGAATTCATTGTTGCTAAAGCACAACTTAGTTTTCTCCTTGTCTAGCCAGAGAGTTTTAGGGAGAACACCGCTTCCGCGTCCCGCTCTCGCTAAGGTACCTACATCCTGTTGGTAAGGTGAATTTACGCAGTTAGTGCTAAAACTGGCTGCGAGAAAGGTATTAATTATCCACAGCTCAGGCTGTTTAATTCAGAATTTACTGATATTTAGAGCTATTTAGCTAAGGAAGTTTTGAGGGAGTGATCATGACCAGCTACGTTTCTATATTTAACACGCTAAACCGGGGACTAAGTGTAAAACCTCCGGTTACGTATCCTGCTATGGATTCAAAGAAGCACTATAAGCATGAATTAAAATACTGGCAAACTCAGCTATTACACGTACAGCAGGCCTATTTTCACCAAAAGAAGCGCGCTATTTTGGTATTTGAAGGATGGGATGCGGCTGGCAAAGGTGGTGCCATTCGCCGCATGACCGAAAAGCTCGACCCTAGAGGTTTTACAGTGTTCCCTATCGCAAAACCCGACCCAGAAGAGCAAGGTCGACACTATCTGTACCGCTTTCAAACTAAGCTTCCCCCGCTTGGCACTATGACTATTTTTGACCGCTCTTATTACGGACGAGTGTTAGTCGAACGCGTTGAAGGGTTTGCCAGCGAAAATGAATGGCGTCGCGCCTATCAAGAAATCAACGAATTTGAACGACTACTAGTCGATGATAACGTTCGCATTGTGAAAGTCTTTTTGCATATTAGCGAGAAAGAGCAGCTAAAACGATTTACAGAGCGGTTAAATAACCCCTATAAACGTTGGAAGCTAACAGAAGAAGATATTCGTAACCGTAAAAAGCGTGAAGAGTACGAGCAAGCCATTGATGATATGTTTGGAAAAACCGATACAAACCTAGCACCTTGGCATGTCATCCTTGCTGAACATAAATGGTATGCGCGGGTACAAGTATTAAAGACCGTAGTCAATGCGCTCAGTGAGGGGGTCGATATTAGCCCGCCACCTATCGATAAAGCGGTTGTTAAGCTGGCTAAATCTCAATTGGGTATTATTCAAAAGGAGGACTAATCCATGAATCGTCATGACTATCTAGCATCTTATTTTGAGGAACATGAAGGCGTGAGCGTTAGCCGTGAGTGCAGTAAATTCAGCAAAATGAGACTAAGTCCCCTACGGTTTTTTCGGGGTAGTGCTGCACTGATGTACAAAGACCTACTAGAGCAGCAAATTACCTTACCAGACACTGCCACTACACTTCCCCTGACTTACATTATGGGCGACTGTCATACAGGAAACTTCGGCTTTCATAGTGAAGAAGGCAGCCATGGTGATACCTTAATCTTTGAACCTAATGATTTCGACGATGCCTGTGTTGGACATGCAGTATGGGATCTGTTCCGCTTTTTGGTCAGTTTGCCCCTTACTCAACTGGAGGGAGGCCGCATTCAAGAGCAAGCTAAAGATATAAAAGATCGCAGCAAGCCTGTTGTGAATAAAGAACAGATACTCCAAGCACAACAGGTGTTTTTACAAAGCTACATAAAAACTTGTCAATTGTCGCTGGAACATAAAGTCGATAGTAATACCGGCCTAATCGCATTTAATAATAACCACATATTGTACAAACGGTGGCAAAAAGGCTTGCAAAGAATGGCGGGAGGTGCCGCATTTACGATTAAAAGTACGCTTGCTAAAGAGATTGACCTCAGTATTAAACCCCTTAGCTTTCGAGACGACAAACTCAGATTTAAGCAAATTGATCCAGATTTGAAAGAGAACCTTATTGACCACTTCGCGGCATACGTTGATGACGAAATTTTGGACTGTGTTGAGCGAATTGACCAAGGCACAGGTTCGTTGCACCTGAGCCGCTATTATTTATTGGTTGGGCCAAGTGTGCAAAAGCCTACCAAAGACATTCTGCCCCTGTGTCACATTGTTGAGATTAAGCAGCAGCAGGTTGCATCACCTCTGGCTTATTTTTCCAGCCTAAGCCCCGTTAACCGCCTCGACCCTGCGCATTTAACGGTTAATAGTCAAAGAAAAATGCAGCGCCGTACCGATCTTATTTTGGATAATGCACTGTGGCAAGGCAGCCATTGGTTGGTGCGCTCACGTCACCATGCTCGTGTTGGTATCGACCCAGAAGACATCACTATTGGTAAACGCGCAGCAACTAAATCCGGTTTTAGTCAATACGCGGAAACCTGCGGTGAGGCACTTGCCCTGTCCCACATGCGCTCAGATCGACGCTCGCTACATTTTCAAGAACAAGTTGTCGCTGTCTTGCCTGATTTAATCGATGAATTGATAAAAACCGCCTGTCACTACAGTGAACAGGTTATCGCTGATTGGCGCTGGTTTTGCGAGCGAGGGTAGCATTAACTTCAGTCGCCATCAAACTGCTTTTGATTTGGAATATCAATAACTAAACCATCATGGGCAATAACAAGCTCGCCGTCGAAGTACTTAGCGGCTTCATCAATAAGAGGTTGTAGCATACCTTCGCCGTGGTAACGTACGCTAAAATGGGTAAGCGCGAGGGTCGGCACTAGATGAGTTTGTGCAAACTGAGCAATGCGTTTGGCATCACTGTGCCCGGTGTGAAATCCGACTTTATGTAGATCAGGCGCGGTAAAAGTGGCTTCGTGAATAAGCAGATCTGCGCCCTGAATAGCCTGTGAAAGTAAAGCTGGCTTTTCATTGTCGCCACAAATTATTGCCACTCTAGGCCGCCAGCTATAAAAACTGTAGTCCGCTGAGCGTAAAAGTTGGCTTTGGTATTCAACATCTTGGCCTTTTTGAAGCAAGTTATAATGACCACCAGAACCAATGCCATCTTGCTGCAGTTTACTTATCTTTAACTTACGTGGAATACACTTTTCGGTAAGTTTATAGCCAACACTAGGAACTCGATGCTGAAGCGCTATAGTTTCAATGTCGCAACAGTTAAGGCTTAATTTATCGGTTAACTCTTCCAGAGCAATGGTTATTAGATCAAAGCCCAACTTAACTTCTGTCAGAGCAAAACAACTATGCACAAATTGCACAACCGCACGCGGGGCAATTAATTTAAGTGGAGCTTGCCTCGCGTTGAGCGCCATTGACGAAATGAGTCCGGGTAACCCATAACAATGATCCCCATGCAGGTGAGTGATACAAATGGCTTCTAAGTGATATAGCGTTAACTCGCTATGCAATAGTGCATGTTGCGTCGCTTCGGCGCAGTCAATCAACACCCAAGCCTTTGTATTATCGAAGCTTACAGCGGTAGCGGACATATTGCGCTGTTTGGAAGGACAACCAGAGGAGGTGCCCAGAAAATGTACTTTCACGCTAAAACCATTTACTTTTTTGCTCGGTCTGTCATTGTAACTAACAAATAAAGTATATGTGAAGCGCACATATTAACCTTGCGAGATTATCTCTAAGGAGAAGAAGATGAATTTAATAGCGTCAGATTGCATGATCCTAGTGATTGATATTCAAGAAAAGTTTCGTCCACATATCGCTGAATTTGATGCCGTAGAAAATCAAGTAACAACGCTACTAAACGCTGCTCAATATTTGTCTATACCAGCCCTTATTTTTGAACAATACCCCAAAGGGTTAGGTCACAGTGCACCTAATTTACTTAAATTTGACTTACCTATTATTGAAAAAACAGCTTTCAGTGCCTATTACACAGAGGACTGTAAGCAAACTATTCAATCGTTTCAACGAGATACTGTGATTGTTGTAGGGTTAGAGAGTCATATTTGTGTACAGCAAACTGTGAACGATCTATTGGCTGATAACTTTAATGTGGTTATTGCAGCAGATGCTATATGTTCGCGTAACCCGAAGCACACGCAGTGGGCTTTGGCGCAAATGCAAGCCGACGGAGCACGTTTTTTAGCCATAGAATCTATTCTCTTTCAATGGCTTAAAACAGCAAAAAATGAGCAATTTAAAGCAATTTCAGCGCTAGTTAAGTGATCACGAACCACTTTACTAACGTATTTAAGGACAGAGGTTAAGAAATGAAAAATGAATTAGACAGCAGATTTTTGTTAACCGTTTTTGAGCATATTCAAAAAAACGGTGAGGTGACAAGTGATGGTAAACGCTACCAAGGCGTAACAGCTTTTGCCGATCCAGACGGATATACGATTTATCTTCAAGGCAGTGGCGTACTGCTACGCTCTGGTTTTCATAATACGTATCACCTCGACTATGAGCATGATAAACACAAAGACGATTTAATAAAAAAGCTTGAGTATATATACAAAGAGGCGAATGCGTAGTTTATATCCAAATAGCAACCGAGGACGCCGCGTCCGGCGACCTCGCCCAGAACGCAACCAAACCCGCGTATACATAGAGCAGGTAGTGGCTGCACTAAAAGCCAACCCAGATAAAATAAATATCATCAAGCGCAACTGTAGCGAATACCGTCAACAAAGCTTTCTCAAACGTGGGTTTTTGCTCGCTATCGAACGGTTCGACTGGGTATTTGCCATTGACGATGACGTACACAGGATCTGCGAACAAATTCTAGCTGACGATTACATTGGCAAAAGACTACGACGTTATCCTTTACTTTTCAAAGGCGTGTTAAATGATTAATCTCGTTTGGCTAAAGCGAGATCTCAGAGTATCTGATCACCGACCGCTATATGAAGCTGCAAATAACGGCAAGCCTACTTTAATTCTGTACGTTATTGAGCCTGACTACTGGCAGCTCGAAGATACCAGCAAAAGGCAATTCCAATTCATTAAAGAGTCGTTATTAAGCCTGTCAAGACAACTACAATGTATTGGCGCTTCTTTGACCGTACGTAAAGGTGATGTGGTTGAAATTTTGGAGAAAGTTCATCTACATGTTGCTATTTCAAATCTATATTGTCACCAAGAGACTGGCAACCCCTGGACGTACGAGCGAGACAAACGCGTTATTGCATGGTGTAAATCGAAGCAAGTTAACTATCAAGAATATCAACAACAAGCTGTATTCAGAGGCCATGTCAATCGTGATAAATGGCATCATGTCGCTGAGAAGTGGCTTCAGGCAGCCGTTTTTCCCACACCGACACATATCCACACTTTACTTCAACACCATAACGGCCTTGAGTTACTTGATGTCTACCCGGCGGATGATAACAACGAAGCTAGAACACCACAGCAAGGTGGGCTAGAAGCCGCGAACAAAACTCGAGACAGCTTTTTTCACCACAGAATCAACGAATATCTATACGGAATATCGAGCCCGGTAAAATCTACCACAAGTAGCTCAAGGCTTAGCCCCTATTTGGCTTATGGTGTGCTCAGCTTGAGGCAAGTATTGCAACATGCTCAAGCTTTACCGGTCACCTCAAAGCGCAATAAAAGCGGCTTTTTATCTCGGCTCTATTGGCACAGTCATTTTGTGCAAAAACTTGAGTCAGAGCCTCGATACGCTGAGCAAGCGGTACATAATTCCTTAATTGATATGAGAGCAAATGAATTTAATGAATCATGCTATTTACGATGGTCATCAGGCGATACCGGGGTACCGTTTATAGATGCCTGTATGAGAATGCTTATCCAAACTGGCTGGATAAACTTTCGAATGCGAGCCATGTTGATGGCATATTCTAGTTATCATCTGTGGCTTGATTGGCAAAAGCCAGCAGCAAGGCTCGCCACGCTGTTCGTTGACTATGAACCTGGGATCCATTACCCCCAGGTACAAATGCAATCGGGTACAACAGGAATAAATCCATTTCGCATATACAATCCTGTAACTCAAGGGTTTAAATACGATCCTGACGGACATTTTATTCGTCGTTATATTCCCGAGCTTGACCATGTTCCAGACAACTATCTTCATACCCCTTGGCTTTATGCAGGCCTCAAAGACGACTTGTATGCTCCCCCTGAAAAGCATCCTGACGATGCTGCGAAAATAGCAAGAGAGAAGATCTCTAGTTTCTATAAACAACACCTAGATAAGGGGGAGACTGGACGCGTGATCAGCACGCACGCTTCTAGAAAACGCGCGACGAGAAGAAGAAACAAAAGCAATACAATGAGTAAAAATCAACTAAAGCTATTCTGATTGCTTTGTTTTTGCACAATCTATCTAATTTCACCCTGAAAACAGGACAAATAACCGCTTTCACATGATTTCAGTCCAAAGAGATGCTAAAGTTGCGGCATTTTTTAGAACTGAGAATTTAGCTATGTCAAAAGCTGTAGAGACGCAGGCTGATAGTCAGGCTCAAGCAGAGCACAAAGGTGGGTTATTTAACCGCTTCTTAGCAACTGTTGAGTTTCTGGGTAACATGCTTCCTCACCCTATTACATTGTTTGCCATGTTTTGTATCGCCATTGTGGTATTCAGTGGTATCGCTGATTGGATGGGCTTGTCGGCTATCGACCCCCGCCCTGAAGGCTCAGCAGGCAGAGACCCTGACGGCGTTATTGAGGTCGTAAGCCTAATGAGCGCAGAAGGTCTACAACGCATCGTGACAGGCCTTGTAACTAACTTTACGGGCTTTGCTCCGTTGGGTACTGTATTGGTTGCATTACTAGGTGTGAGTGTTGCTGAGCATTCTGGCATGCTATCAGCAGCTATGCGTGGCATGGTGATGGGCGCGTCAAAGCGCTTAGTTACTTTTATGGTAGTGTTTGCTGCAATTTTGTCTAATACTGCCTCAGAACTTGGATACGTTGTGCTGATCCCACTTGCAGCAATGATTTTCCATAGTTTAGGTCGCCATCCACTGGCTGGTTTAGCAGCTGCTTTTGCTGGTGTGTCTGGTGGTTACAGTGCAAACCTACTGTTAGGTACAATCGATCCGCTGCTTGCAGGTATTACCACACCAGCTGCGCAAATGATTGACCCGACCTACCAAGTTGGCCCTGAAGCAAACTGGTACTTTATGATGATTTCTGTATTCCTTATTGCCATTGTTGGTACTTTGGTAACAGAAAAAATCGTTGAACCACGCTTAGGAAAATATGATGCAAGTGAAGCTAGCGTTGACTTAAGCGAAAACAACATTGAAAAGCTTACAGCAAAAGAAAAATCAGGACTAAAATGGGCTGGAGTTTCTCTTTTGGTGGTCAGCCTTTTACTCGCGATGACCATCGTGCCTGAAGACGGTATTCTGCGTCACCCAACCACAGGTGAAGTAGCAGGTTCGCCATTTTTAAAAGGTATCGTCGTCTTTATTTTCGTGACTTTCGCCATTCCGGGCTTTGTATACGGCCGGGTCGTAGGTACCATGAAAAATGACCGTGATATTATCGATGCCATGAGCAAAAGTATGAGCTCAATGGGGATGTATATTGTACTGGTATTCTTCGCTGCGCAGTTTGTCGCGTTTTTCAAATGGACGAACTTAGGCACTATTTTAGCGATTAACGGTGCAGCATTACTACAGGCACTTAACTTAACAGGCCCTGAGGTATTCGTACTGTTTATCTTAATGTGTGCCCTTGTTAACCTCAGTTTAGGCTCATCTTCTGCGCAGTGGGCAGTAACAGCCCCTATTTTTGTGCCTATGTTGATGCTAATTGGATACGCACCAGAAACTATCCAAGCTGCATATCGAATTGGTGACTCTGTCACAAACCTGATTACCCCCATGATGAGTTACTTTGGGTTGATATTGGCAGTGGCCACCAAATACAAGAAAGATATGGGGATCGGTACGTTGGTAGCGACTATGTTGCCTTACAGCATGTTCTTCTTTATTGGTTGGGTCGCACTATTTTATATCTGGGTATTTGGCTTTGGTCTACCTGTCGGGCCAAACTCACCGATTTACTATACTCCGTAGCAATAACACTAAAAACTTTAAATGCCAGCAATATTTGCTGGCATTTTTATTTGAGAAAACTGCATCCGTCACCTAAGGTTGAATAGGAGAAAGCACAGAAGGAGCCGCTTAATATTTTAACTTCGCAACATCGAAAGCCTTATTGTCCAACCTAATATCGATGTTTGTGACTTACATTAGGTGAATTATGTATACACTCTTTTACTATCCACAGAGCGCAAGCCTTGCACCTCATATTTTATTGGAATTGATAGGCGAACCTTATCAGTTAGAATTAGTTGATGTGAAAAAAAACGCTAATCACAGCTCACATTACCTAAAGCTCAGCCCCGCAGGTCACATACCAGCGCTTGTCGATGATGATTTCACACTGTTTGAAAGTGCCGCTATTTCTCAATACCTTGCTCATAAACACAGCGATAAGCAGTTATTTCCAGCAGATCCAAAGCTTAAGTTTCAATCTATACAATGGCTCCATTTTATGAGTGCTTCGCTGCACAGCGATTTATTAATGTACACCTATCCCGAACGGCACACCCAAAGTGCCCTGATGTATGACGATCTGATCCGTACACAGCAAGCTCGGCTGGAAGCAGGGTTTGCCGTGATAGATAATTTACTAGCTGACAATCACTACGTAATAGCCAATCAATTTACTTTGTGTGATAGCTACTTATTTATGCTTTGTGAGCGAGCAAAAACACTGTTAGAAAAGACGCCTTCACTCAAGCAGCTACGACGTTATTATCGGCAAATTGCAGCCACTCCCGCAGTCAGCAAAGCGCTGGAAATGGCCGAGTACTAAGCTTATGTCCGCTTGAGATAACATCACTTCAACGTAAATTAGTTTTGCTGATTTACGTTAAGAAGCACGATACCGGTCAGTACGGCAACCAATCCTAGCAACTTTTGCAAGGTAACGGGAGTATGCGGTACGGCAAATAAACCCAACTGACTGATTATCATCGCGACTACCATTTGGCCGCATAAATAATATGCCATTAAATTACCAATACCCATTTTGGGGATCAAAAAGTAGCTCAGCCCTACTCCGGTGGCACTTAATATTCCGCCAATACACCAAAGGTACCAAGGCACGGCTTTTATTTGTGTGATTGTCGGAAAAACGCTATCAGATAATCGAAAAGCCAAGACCGTATAAAGGGCACTAGCAGTAAATGCAACCCCAGCAGCTAGTATCGGACTTTTTAGCAACGCGCCTAGTTGAGCGTTCATACTTGCCTGAACCGCAATGGCGCCACCGGCAAAAATAGCAAGTAAACCGAAAATCATAGTGTCATCTCTATACTTAACTTCGCTTGTGTTTTTCTTACTTTAGGCGCAGTAGCATTTTTATCGGAACTACAGCGGATACCAAGCGGTACAACCAAGACCGTACGGAGATGCATCGCTTCAAGACCAAGTATTTTATCTATCTCGCCTTTTTCAATACCTGTTATAGGACAAGCATCTATTTCGAGGCTCGCAGCGGCAACCAATAACGTTCCAACCGCCAGATGAATTTGTTCTGAACACCAGATGTACTGGGCATCTTTATTCATACCACTTAATGCCGACTTAATCCCAGTTTCCATTGTTAAATAGGTGTCCTCTGTTAAGTCTCGCTGACGCCTAAAATTATCCATATAGTGTTCAACTTGTGAGTTTAATGGCGACATATCAGCTGCAAATAAAAGTAGATGGCTATTATCTACTACTTTTTGTTGTCCATACGAGTAAGGAAACATAGCTTGTTTGGTACGATGACAGGTTATCTGTAATATCTTATATGACTGCAGGCCATATGAAGAAGCGCTAAGTCCAGTGAGCTCAATTAGTTTATCAACTTTTGCTTGTTCAACTGGTTGATCTGAGAATTTGCGAACGGCATAACGCCAATTTAGTAATGACTCTAATTGTGTGATATTCATAAGTTGCTCTCCATATTCTGTTGAGGCAACTTTAACAAGGTAACGAACGTGGCTCATTTACCTATGTAAACGAACCCGAATTTTTTAAAGATTTTCTAATACGACTTAACTGCGTTGGCGTGATCCCAAGGTGCGAAGCCAAATGATACTGCGCAACTCGTTCAGCAAGCTCAGGCTGCTCCTTTAAAAAAGCAAGATAACGTTCAGTTGCATCCAACTGCACCATATAAAGCTCGCGCTTGTCTTTTTCTAGCAACCAATTCTTTTCAAGATAATGGATCTGGAATCGCATTAACTCAGGGTTGTCCATTAGCAGTGCTCTAAATTGTTTAAAGTTTATTAGTACGACCTCTGTGAGTTCCAACGCTTGGATCCCCTGGTTAGCTGGCTCAGCACGGTGTAGAGCATGCATTACGCCAGGAAACTCCCCCGCGACAAAGAAACGCTTGTTGTACTCTTGCCCTGCCGCATTGGTGTTTACTAACCGCACTAAGCCTTGATGTAAAAATGCGAATGTTGTCGGATATTCACCCTCTTGGTATAACCAGTCGTCTTTAGCAAATGATTTTATTGTAGTGATCGCTTCAATAGCGGACCAAGTTTCTTGTGACAGAGCATAGTAGCTCGCTATTGCTTGCTTTAGCTTTAATAGTGCATCCATGAATTCTAGCTTTATAACAATTTGCTTAATTAAGTGGTTTATTTTGAGGCGAGAAAATCTTGTCGATAACGAGGCAAAAATTTTGCTATTTAGTTGTTCTAAATGAGAAATTTTTAACGCTGTTAGCGTCAGATTTACTCCTTCAAATTGAGCAAGTATTAAGTCAAATTGGTATTATGATATTATTAGGATTAACTATTCCTATTTGCAGCGACTATGTCAATCTCTAGCCTTTACGAAACACAAGTTGAACTTGGAAATCTTGCGCCTGACGCAGCGCAGCAAGTCGCAATTGACGCCTTAGATAAACTTTCTCGTTCAGTTGTCGAAGGTAGTGCAGCCAAAGGTATCTATTTTTATGGGCCTGTTGGTCGCGGCAAGACTATGCTAATGGATTGGTTTTATCAGTTTACCCTAATCGACAACAAAACTCGTCTGCATTTTCATCATTTTATGCAAAGAATCCACAGAGAGCTAAATCAAATCCAAGGGATTAAAGATCCACTACAACATATTGCGAAAAACTGGGCTAAGCAAACATCGTTATTGTGTTTTGATGAATTTTTTGTAACTGATATCGGCGATGCCATCATTATGGCAAGACTGTTTGAAGCACTATTTGAAGCTGGCGTAACTTTAGTTGCCACCTCAAACTGTCACCCAACGCAGTTATACAAAGACGGGTTACATAGAGACCGTTTTGAGCCAACCATCGACCTGCTTATGCGCAATTGCGAAATCATACCTATCTGTGGTGAGACGGATCATCGCTTTGCTAAAGGTACGCAAGCACATCACTACTTTGTCAAAGACAAGCACACGTTTTGGCGGGCGTTTGCCAAAGCTGGGGGAGTATCAAAACCTGAAGTATTAACGCTTAATCATCGCCCAGTGAATGTACTTGGAGCGACTAAAAATCTAGTCTGTTTTGATTTTATGTCGTTATGTTCAACTCCTCGTGCTATCGATGACTATATTAAACTTACACAGCAATATAAGTGTATTTTTATCTCTGACTTACCTTTACTTGGTGTTATGCCCGAGCAGAACCCAATAGCGCAAGGGACAGAGGAAGGCTACATCCGCCCACATGAGACAGCACAAGTTAGAATAGGTGATGATGAGACAAGAAGACTTATTGCGCTTATCGATGAATGTTACGAGGCCAAAGTACTAGTTGTATTTTTGGCCGCCGCGCCCATTGAGAAAATCTACCGAGGCGAGCAGCTTGCGTTTGCTTTCGCGCGCTGCATTAGTCGGATCACTGAGATGCAAAGTTGGCCACTTGAAATCTGATAGCCTTACACAATACTTGTACCTGTAAGTTGAGTAGTGAATACATTGTAATAAGAGATCCTCAATATATGTTTGCCGTAACCGACTTTTTCGGCCAACCAACCTAGCGAAATTAAATAGACCTAAGAATTGCCAATACCGATTAGCCACATTCGGCTAGCTATTTTTCGCCGACATAAACTGATATTGGATAAGAAAAATGAACTTCATCTCCACATTTATGAGATTCAACACCCAAACAATTAGCATCTATATCCTGTAGAAAGATATCTCGTATCTTTTTATCGTCCCCTGGATTAGGAAAAGATGCGTTAAGTTGCGTTTCAAGTTCCATAGGAACTTTGTAACTACCTCGTCGGATTTTCTTCAACCCAGAGTTAAAGAGCAATTGCTTCCACTTATCATAGGATAATGCTTCTGTATGTGATGGGTCTCGGAGTCTTTCCATGCGATTGAATGCCTCAGATTTATCTGCGGGTAATGCGACATCTGCAATGACAATAACACCACCTGGCATGCACACCCTAAGCATTTCAGCTAGTGCCATATCGGGGTTTAGCAAATGATGAAAACTATACCTGCTCACTACAACGGAAAAGGTATCTGAATCATACGGCAATTGGTATACGGTACCGATATCCCAAGAAAGATTATTCAACCCTTTTTCTTTTTGATGGCAAAGCGCTTGCTCAATCATCTTCTCTGTTAAATCGATCCCAGTTACATGTCGTGCAACTTTTGCGAATTCACAAGCTACTAGACCAGGGCCACAAGCTATGTCCAATATATTATCGTCTGCTGTGGCTCCACTCATTTCAATAAGCAGTTCTATTGAATTCAAGTGTCCAGTTACTTTTGTAAAAGGAATAGCCTGCTTAGTAAATTGTTTGATAACTTCTTCGTCATGTTCATTCTTTCGTAAATACTTCATGTGTTGCTCCCAAGGTTAGTGATAATTAAGGAAGCAAGATATAAATATATATTAACGTCGTCTTGTACAAGATTGATGTGATTCTTTGATCCGCATTCGATATTCAGCCGGGCTAATTTGAAATATAGCTTTAAAAATACGGGAAAAGTGACTTTGATCGTAAAACCCGCTTAGAACTGCTATCTCTGAAATGGGGAGATCACCTGCTAATAAGCTCCTAGATAGATGAGCCTTTTTGTTAAGAAAATATCCTTGTATCGAAAGATTATAAGTGCGACGAAATATCCGGTTGCAGTGTTCTTTACTTAAATTTAAGGTCAATGATATCTCGTCAAACAGAGAAGTTCCTTGGTGGTGGCAATCTATCATCGCCTTAATTTTTTTTTGCTAATTCATGATCAGTCGGGCAACTTTCAGCGTGTGGTATCTTTTGATGATCCAAAAAATTATTAATCCAATTTAAAATTAAGTTTTCTTTTTCTGAACTCTTAACTTCCGAAAGGAGCACTGTACATAAAGTGGTAAATCTCTCGTATAAATCCGGCGACTCCAACACCTGACTTTTAAAAGATTGACAATTTCTTGAGTTAATGTCACCCAATATACGTGAAGAGTCGAATACCTCCAAGGTAAAGACACCTTTGAAATCCGGAGAATAGCTTCTAACGCAATGTAATGTGTTTGGACTAACAGCGACTATGGATGGTGGTTGAAGAGTAAATTCGTTTTCATTCATTTGAAACAACATCTCCCCCCTCGAAATAGCAGAAAAAATAAGGGAAGAGTGAGTATGCGCTCTTTCGCACCCAGCAGCCCTGTCAATATACCTAACTTCAAACGCAGAAGGTAATTTAAATATGGTTTCGGTCATAAAATAGCCACCAGCCCAAGCAGGGGCAACGTTAAAACTGGTTAAAATTAGGCATAATGTATCACTAACACTATCATGTATCACTGACATGTATCACTGACACCCACTATTAACTATGTGACATGTATCACTGACACCCACTATTAACTATGTGCCATAACGTATCACTGATGAATGTATCACTGACACCCACGGCATAACGTAACGTATCGCTGACATCCACTATTATTTACTATGTAACGTGTTTGGACTAACAACTACTATGGATGGTGGTCGAAGAGTAAATTCGTCTTCATTCATTTGAAACAACATCTCTCTCCTCGATATAGCAGAAAAAATAAAGGAAGAGTGAGTATGCGCTCTTTCGCACCCAGCAGCCTGACGGTGTATCACTGACACCTACATTATTTACTCACCATGACTGTGACAATTTCAACATGGAAATGTTCATTATTCTTATCAAAAGTGCTCATAAAATCAGGTAACTAGTGACATTTATGCGTTTCTCTACATTAAACCCAGTGTCATACGCATGACACAAGCGCTGTAATTTACACAGCTTGGGGGTTATCGCTAAAGAATCTATTTGGTTAAGCCAGCAAATATTCACAATTTGCTAGATTTGTGCGCCTTCGTCTTTTAAGGGTTTCACAATAAGCGGTGAGTACTCGCTCTCGACCAACAGCACCATGGAAAATCCGAGAAAATTGTGTTGTGAGTT
>NZ_RDBW01000028.1:0-71392 GCF_003934235.1 Pseudoalteromonas sp. J010
TGATTACTGATTACTCATCACGGCATAAGCACAGACATCAATACAAAATACGGAAGCCAACATCAATAGCTTTTCTTCAACCCAATCCCTGCGGTGTTCGTATGATTTACCAGTAAATTTATCTTCGCCACAGAGAAATGCGCGCCTGACGCAACGGGAGATACAGTGATAATATTTGGTGTCGGTTAAACTGATTTGTCTTTTACGGGCGGTCGCCATAGTTTTGCTTCCTCAATCCATTGAGTGCAGAATTAAAGCTTAGGCGGTATCTTAGGAAGGTGCAAATTAGTGGTGGGTGTCTGGTTTAAATAGGTGGGTGTCTGGTTTAAATAGTTGTCTGGTTTAAATAGTTGGAGCATTGCGCAGTGCTTAAACCAAAACACAACGCAACAATTATACAAGTCTGTAGTTACTTTTAAGATTTGCTTTCGCATTTTATCGTCTCTTCCCCAAGACGATAGGTATTATTTATCAGCATATAAGACCCCGAAAGAACTGCGGTAGTAGGAACGAGTATTGGCGTTAAAATAATTCCACTCACGGAATAATACGTATTAGTTTCGTCTGCGACATCTACTATCTTTAGGGTTTTTCTATCCGATGAAATCTCGCACTTGTTGGTGTGACCAGTATCTTGAACAGGCATTACTACACAAGCGCTGAGTGAGATTATCGGTAACATAATCAGTCTGTTTAATTTCATCACCTTTCCTYGAATTCAGTTTGCAATACTTTTATGACGTAACTCTTAGACATATCCACCCTTTGAAGGTTCCCTGTGCTTCACGCTTAAACTGCACCAAACTGGTATTGCTCTCCACAGTTTTCAGTCTTGATCCAAGAGCTATTGTGGCTCAATAAATCCGAGGTACCTCTTTTAAAATGAAGTACCCAATACTGATAAGTTGAGCCGAGGTTTTAAGGTTTACCAAGATTTTGTTCGTAGACCTTAAGTGCGTGTTCTAAATCTTCTATCAAGTCTTCTACGTCTTCAAGACCTATGTGAAGGCGGATAACGGGACCAAGTGTCCAACCTGTGGCTGATCGCAAATGCTCCATGGTTTTATTGGCTGTAACCAAACTCTCGTATCCCCCCCATGAAAAGCCCATTTTAAAATGGGATAAGGCATCCAAGAAACGATTAATCGCTTTTTGGCTACCTTCTTTCATTACAATTGAAAATAAACCATTACTGCCATCAAAGTCGCGCTTGAAAAACTCATGACCGGGGCAAGTTTCAAAAGCTGGGTGTCTAACGTGATCGACAAGTGGATGTGCGTCAAGCCATTTGGCCACAGTCATTGCCGACTGTTCATGTTGTTTTAATCTCGCGGGCATAGTGCGTAATCCACGCAGCGCTAAATAAGCATCATCTGCGGAGGTACATTGCCCCAATAAATAAGAGTGTTCTCTCAATTCGGGCCAATAACGCTCGTTTGCAACGGCTACGCCCATCATTACATCCGAATGTCCAACAATATATTTTGTTGCTGCTTGAATACTAATATCAACACCGTGATCAAGTGGCCTAAACTGCCAGCCATTACCCCACGTATTATCAAGCATAGTGATAACGCCACGGCGCTTTGCAACTTCAACCATCGCTGGCACATCTTGTACTTCCATCGTGATTGAACCTGGAGACTCTAAGAACAACACTTTGGTATTGTCTTGAATTAACGCGTCAATACCAGCGCCAATCATTGGATCATAGTAGGTGGTCTCTATTCCGTAACCCTTCAGTAACTTGTCACAGAGATCTCTGGTGGGTTCATAAGCAGTATCCACCATCAGTAGATGGTCTCCGGCTTTCAAGAACGACAAGAGCGATTGTGCAATTGCTGCTGCCCCACACGGGTACAAGGCACAACCCGCGCCATTTTCAAGCTCTGCAATGGCATCTTGCAAAGCAAAATGGGTGTTGGTGCCTCGCCGACCATAAAACAGTGTACGATGGCCACGACCTTTTATTGCTTCTTGCATTTCAGCAACGCTTTCAAACACTACAGTCGAAGCGCGCTGAACGACTGGATTTACCACCCCTGCTGTATATTCTGCTTTTCTTCCAGCAGCAACAATTTTTGTATGCTTTTTCATAATTACTCTTCTGGTTGTGCACGCCAGTATTCAACTAAATATCTGGAGATAGAGTCTTCTCTGGTCAGTTTATAGCCGGGCTTGGTATCGCCCCACTCTGAAAATGTATTAATCTCCGCCCGTGAAAACCATCTAGCCTGCTCAAGCTCATCTTGCTCAACAAAGATTTCTGTGGTTTTCGCTTTTGCGATAAATCCGAGCATAAGTGAAGACGGAAATGGCCATGGCTGCGAGGCAATATAAGTGGCATCGTATGCTTCAACTCCCGCTTCTTCCATCACTTCCCTTATTACTGCTTGCTCTAAAGTCTCCCCCGGATCAACAAACCCCGCCAGTGTTGAAAATACGCCCTCAGGCCAAATGGCCTGACGACCCAATAAGCAGCGTTCAATACCATCGGGGAATACATGCGTTACAAGCATGATAACGGCAGGATCTGTACGGGGAAACGTCATATGTCGACATTCTGGATTCACACAGCGCCTTGCATGACCTGCTTCAACCATTTTATTAGGTTGTCCACAGCGCCCACAAAAACAGTGGGTTTTATGCCAGTAACATAAGCCCCGAGCGAGCACTCCTATCGAGCCTTGCTGTTTTGGCAAATTGCGACCTACCTGACGCATGTCGATAAACTCAGACTCAGCATCAATAAAAGAAAGTTTGTCTCGTTGCTTAGAAACATCAAGAGCAAAGTAACTGTGCGATTCATCACGACCTAAAAATATCGCATCTTGAAGTGCTAAGTCGGAAACATCTGCTCGAGAAAGATAATATAATTCGTTAGCTTGAATGTGCACTAAATTTGCGTCGTCTTGAATTAATAGCCAGCGACTCTTATCGCCCATTTGGGACAATAACCAATTTTTATCTTTTCGTTCGTTAGATGCTCTGTCTAATGTCATTTGAGTGTAATACAACAAGCCCCTATTCCCTCATTTCTCGGACCAAATTAGCCATCTCTTAGAGAGATTAAAACTAACACAGCGCAAAGATGCTGGCAAAAAAAAAGCCCATAAATGGGCTTTCGAAAACTACAGTGTGATTTCACACTACAGAGAGGCAAGATAATCCAGCAACTTTTGATTCTCGTTTTCAATATGCTTATAAAACTCAATGTCTTTTAGCTTAGATGCCGCAGCTTCATCAATAACGATCACTGCATCTCGGTGCATTTGTAGCGCTGAGGCCGGACATGCGGCAGTTAACGGCCCCTCTACCATCGCAACAACCGCATCAGCTTTGTTTTCACCGGTTGCTAGCAACACTACCTTTTTAGCATCTAAAATAGTGCCAATACCCATTGTGATGGATAAATGTGGCTGGTACTCATCAGCTTTAAAAAATCGTGCATTATCATCAATTGTTGCTTTCGTTAGGGTCTTTACGCGAGTACGTGAAGTTAATCCTGACGATGGCTCATTAAAACCAATGTGGCCATTTCTGCCAATGCCCAAAAGCTGTACATCAATTCCACCAGCTGACTTAATACGCGCTTCATACTCGCCGCACGCCGTAATTGGATTTTTTGCGTCACCTGGGGGAACGTGCGTATTACTTTTATCAATATTGATATGGTCAAACAGCTGCTGCTGCATAAAATATCGATAACTTTGTGGATGTGAGCCATCTAAACCTAAATATTCATCTAGGTTAAAACTGGTAACTTCAGCAAAACTAATTTCATTTGCTTGATTACGCTTAATTAATTCTTGATACAAAGCAACTGGTGTTGAACCAGTTGCTAATCCCAACACAGAGTTAGCTTTACGCTTTAGTTGCGTTGTAAAAATGTCTGCACCATATGCTGCCACTTCGGTAGCGTCTTTTAAAATGACTACTTGCATACGATTAACCAAATGTTGAGATGATTAGAATAAAATGGGATCTGAACCCTGTCTCGCGTGCAATCAAGACAAGGCCAGATCGAACCTAATTGGGATACACAGCATTAGGTTATTACCATTATGACAACGCTGTCATTATTATCAGAAATAATTCTCTTGTAAAGCAAAAGTGAAAAAAAACATGGATATTTTTTACGCTATATATTCAGCAGGTATAAAAAAGCCCACAATAGTGGGCACTTTTACTAATTAACCTGAGCTGCTGATAACCACCGAGGGCCGCTATACACTTACAAAAATGCGGCGTTTATACATCCAGTGAAGCACCAGAAGCTGCACTGCCAATAACGCAAAAACAGCCATTAGCGGCTGCCATGCAGCTGGTACAGCAGTAATAATCCCACCAAACACACTCTTACTAATAAAGCTCCAGTCCACTAAACTCGACGCCAAATAAATAATAATAGAGTTGGCTCCAATAATAACAAAGGGATACGCCCAGCGCTGAAAATTCAGTATATCTACAACCGCATAAAATACTGCTAACAGGATCGCGCTCCAGCCCACGGTTACGAGCACAAATGAACTCGTCCACAACTCTTTATTAACAGGAAACTGCATATCCCAAATCCAACCTAGTGCTAACGCAACGATCCCAGAGCCTGCTAGAATAGCTACCGTTTTCCACTCACCTTGAGTGTGTGCATTAGCAATTGCACGACCTGCAAATACCCCTGCGATAGCATTAACGATGGCAGGTAAACTAGATAGCACACCTTCTGGGTCAATCGGACGATTTTGATAACTGATCCCTGGAAGTAGATACGTGTCGATAAACGCATTCCAACTACCCACACCGTTTGCACTTAAGTCGCCGGCTTGTCCACCGGGGACAGGAATGAAGCAAAGCAAAATCCAATAGAATAACAATATACCAATACCTACATAGGCCAATGTTCGCAAGCTAGTGTGCCAAACCAGTAAAGCACAAAAGAACCAAGCAAACGCGATCCGACCTAAGACACTCGCGTAACGAACACTTTCTGGATCCATTGGGATCCCCGTACCCCAACCATGATTATATAGCACGCCAAAACCACACAGTAATAAGAGGCGCTTCAGTGCTTTGATATAAAACGGTTGACGCTCTTTAAAAGGTAGATGATCAATACGCTTGGGCGATAAGCCCATTGCTACACCTGATAAAAAGATAAATAGTGGAAAGATAAGATCATAAAAAGTAAAACCATGCCAGGGGCTGTGGATCGTATGTGCTTCGAAAGCTTTCCACCCTTGCCATCCGGTCAATACAAATAGTGCAGCAAAAATTGACTGGCCACCTAAGATCCAGAACATATCCATGCCACGCAAGGCGTCTAAAGACGCAAGTCGCTTTGGTTTATTATTAGTTGCCATGGTTATTTATCCGTTTTAAAACATAATGATAGGTAGTTCAATCAAACTAACCGACTGACTGTAAAGTGTATTCACAATGCGTGTAATCGCTATCCCACCATAAAGTAAATCGAAGCGATACCAATAGTTATCTTAGTTAAGCTTACTATTTTGAGACGAAAAGAACTTGTCTATAACTAAGCAAAAATCTTGCTATTTAGTTGTTCTAGATAAGAAGTTTTAACGAAGTTAGCGACCGATTTACGTCTGCAAACTTAGTAAGTATTAAGACTAATTGGTTTACCAGCTCTAGTTATTGAACCATCCATATCGAATATCGGCTAAACACAAAAAACAAAGCCCCGCGATACAGCTGCGGGGTTTTATCAGGGAAATCTACAAGGTCATTTCGACCATGAATCATTTACAGAACAGTTATATCACCTGCCCTGCGATATAGGTCTGCTCAACAAGCAAGTTACGCCTGTCGAGTACCACAAAGTCGGCATCAGCACCCGATCTTAGATGCCCTTTTTGAGATAAACCAAGATACTGTGCAGGGTATAGGGAAGCCATACGTAAACTCTCAGCTAGGCTCACGTTAAGCGTATTGACAGTATTGCGTACCGCACTTGCCATATCTAATACGCTGCCTGCAAGCTCTCCTGTTGTTGAGTTTAAACGATCGCCTGTACGGATCACTTTCCTACCATCAAAAAAGTCAAACTCGGTGTCATCTGTACCAACAGGTGGCATAGCATCTGTCACAAGCATTACTTTACCGCGCTGCTTAGTACGAATGGCAAGCTGTGCGGACAATGGGTGCACATGATGACCATCAACAATCAAGCCACACCAGCTATTGTCATCCCATAGCGCCGCTCCAACAACACCAGGTTCGCGTGAGGTAAATGCGGACATTGCATTAAAAAGGTGAGTAAATCCATCTACACCAACGTTAAGTGCTGCATTTGCTGTTTCGTAATCTGCATTTGAATGCCCAATACACACTTTTACGCCAAGTGCAATCAAACGTTCAATGTCGCTAAGAGGAACAGTTTCAGGTGCCAAAGTAACCATCTTGATCCCTAAATCTTGACGGCCGTATACGGCAAATTCTTCCTCTGAAATTGGCCGAATAAACTGTTCGCTATGAGTGCCTTTTTTAGGGTGGGACAAATGAGGCCCTTCAAAGTGGATCCCAAGTACTCCTGGTTGACCCGCTGCAATAGCCTGTGCAGTGGCGTCGGCGGCTTGCTGCATCACTTCGATTCTATCTGTGATAAGTGTAGGCACCAACCCTGTAGAGCCGAATTTCCCATGTGCCCTGACTATTTTTTCTAGACACTCTGTGGATTGCTCTGCATTAAAAAATGCGCCACCACCACCGTTAACTTGAACATCAATAAAACCAGGTACAACTAGTCCCGATAATGTCAAAGCATCGGTCACCTGCGATTCATTAGCATGTTCAATTCGACCGTTATTTACACTGAAGTAAACATCTTTCCTAAAACTTTCGCCATCAAAAAGCTCTGGAGCAAAGTAACATTGAGTCGTCATTAGTTCGCCTTTTGTAATTCTTGACCTGCACTTTGAATAGCAAAGTAAATAGCCCCCATTTCAGGCGGCTGCTTAGGTAGCTGGACTTGCTTTGCGATTTCTGGGTCAAGCCAAGCTTGTAATGGTTCAGATAACCCACCGATCATAGACAATCTGGGTGGATTCAGTTCAAGCAGACGCTTCGCCAAGCGGCTGATATATCCTGCGCCAGACTTCACTATTGAAAGTGCGATGTCATCGTTTTGTTTAGCCTGATCTAACACATATCGGGCAAGTTTTGCATAACCACTTGAAGGTTGCCCTGCCATTTGCTCAGCAATTCCCATCGCATCTTTAGCACTGAAATGATCTAACAATACTTGGCTCAACGTTGTTTTCTCACCTAGTCCATCAAGATCAAGTAAGGCAGCTTTAACTGCTTCTAGCCCCATCCATGCGCCACTGCCCATATCGCCTTGAGCAAAACCATGTCCACCATAGTTGACTGTTTTGCCATTGACCAAAGCAAAACCACAAGAACCGGTCCCCGTAATAATGACCGCACCATCACTACCTTCATGTGCCCCAATACATGCAGTATGTAAATCGGTGGTAAGAAACATCTGTTTAAATGGATGTTCCCACTGCATAATCTTGTCATACAACAGCGGCAAGTTAACACCTGCGAGACCAAGGCCGGCATTAAGTTCATGAACCTGCTCAACACGAAGTCCCGCATCTTGTAATGCCATTTGAGTCGATACCATAATAGATTCAAGTGTGCGCTCTAATCCATGTAAGGGATTAGCAGGGCCTCCCAGACCGGTACCCAAAATGCCATGTTGAAGAGAATAAATAGTTGCACGGCACTTTGTTCCACCACCATCGACACCGATGTATAGTTGGTCTTGGTTAACCTGTTTAGCCATCATGTAAAGACCCCTACTCTATTCTGGATTACACCACGTTATTATTTTCGTTAGACGCGGTTTTTTATTCATGTTGAATTGATGTTACACAACAAATGACAGCGTTGTCATTATTTTTTTCAAGAAATTTATTCATTTTGAAAAAATGAATATTGCATAGTTTGAGCAAATTGTCAGGGAAAAACAGCAAAAATTACAGAAATAATATAACCGAGGATGAGAAATTAGAGAAAGAAATGAGTTCAGCCTTTCGAGTAAAAAACCAAAGTGGCACTAGGCAAAGCTAGCACCACTGAGTAGTGTTACGCTCAAAACAGAGGTTATTTAACACCTAGCTCTTTCAAACGTTCTTGTAAGTAACTATCAGCCGTGTATCGTTCTGACAACACTACATCTGGTCTTGGGTGCAAGAACAGTGGCAGTGAAATACGTGACTTAGTCGATGCTTTGCCTGTTGGATTGATCACTCGGTGAATAGTAGAAGGGAAATACCCGCCAGATGCTTCTTGTAGCATATCACCAATGTTAATGATCAATGAACCAAAATCACATGGCACATCTAACCAACTACCATCTTGTCTTTGTACCTGTAGACCTGGCTCATTTGCTGCAGGAAGCACAGTTAATAGATTAATGTCTCCATGAGCGGCTGCACGAATAGCACCAGGCTCTTCGTCACCTGTCATTGGCGGATAATGAAGAATACGCAATAACGTTTGCTCTGATTGACTGATCATGTCTTTTAGATCAATCGAAAACTTTGCTCTTACTTCTTCTGGTGCCTCTGATTGAACCCAGCTTAATAACGTTTGGGCAAACTCATTCGCCAAACGATAATATTCACGGATCTCAGATTCTAATTGAGCTGGTACTTGACCTTTTGGATATACATGAAAGTATTCTTTAATATCTTTCACGGTAAAGCCTTTTGCTACTTCTGACACCTCTGGTGGAAAGTAACCGTCTTGTGTTTCTTTATTAAAAAGAAATTGATGCTTTTCTTCTGAATTAAAAAATTCTTGCCAATTTTTGTAGATTGACTCAACCAACTCTTGAGGGATTGGATGATTCTTTAATACACCAAAACCGGTATTTCTTAATGACTCTACAAATTCTTTCGCAGCATTTGGCGATTGATAGTCTACGGTAGGTAACTGTTGCATAATGGTTCCACCAAAATTATTAGTAATTCATGGTTATTTACCTAAACACATTGTTTCGGTAAATAACTCACTTCCCGTGTCATCTCAACACTGCGTACCTAGTAGAAGGTAAGGCGTATGTTATCGGGTCTGTTAACCTAGGGGTTTATGCTTGAGGGGTAAATCAAATCTTACCTCTCAAAACAGCAACAGCAAAGGCTAAAAAAGCCCTTATACGATCGTGTTGTCGATAATTCTTAGATAAGTCAGTGACGCTAATTCAATACATAGCAGGTGACTTTTCCAGATTACGTTTTAACAGCGAGCGAGCTTATTGAATTAGCGGCAATGACATAAGGACTTATGTCCGCTTTTCCTAATAGAGCTCACTACTTTGACACAGATCAATCACAATCAGGTGCACTAACCGGAATACGGATCCGCCACTCCAATCCTAGTGGAGTATTATCTACGTCAAATTCGCCTTGTAACGCCCCTGAAATCAAGTTAGCAGTTAAATTGGCGCTCAATCCAACATGTCCAGCGTTACCTCGTTTTGTCGTAATAAAAGGTTTAAGGAGTTCAGTTGTTGAAATACCTTTTAGGCCCACGCCGTAGTCAACATAAGAGATATGAAGCAGTTCGCCAAGGTGTTGACAGCTAATTGTGACGTTATGTTCAGGTGAACACCACGCGTGTGCTATCGAGTTTTCAATTAGATTCTCAAACACTTCAAGTAACGCCTGACCATCAAGATATAAATTAGCTACGATTTCTGTAATAAATTCGATTTTAACATTCTGTTTCGAAAAACTGTTGTGTAAGCGGTTCTCAATATCAAACAGCTTTGTAGGCGCACGAACACAGTCCCTTTCTGATTGCGATATTGATTTTAGTAGGCTGACAAATTTTGCTACTTTCTCTAAATTGCGTATACACAACTCGCAACTTTCTTTCATTTGCTCAAAACCATCAACTAAATGTGCTTGTGTCAGCGTTTGTGATGTCAATGCTTGTTGTAAGTTTTGTGCTATCTCTTTTAAATAGCTAGACGAGGTAATACTTGTGCCAAGTGGTGTGTTGAGTTCATGTGCAATACCTATCATCATCTGATTAATAGTGTTCGATAGCTGTTGTTTAACCGCTAATTTTTGCGCCTCAATCAATTTAAATTGGGTGTTAACTCGCGCTATGATCTCACTTGGCTTGTACGGCTTGGTGATGTAATCCACGCCACCTACGGAAAGTGCTTGAACTAAACTCTCACTGTCTTCGTAAGCGCTAACAAAGACAACTGGAATGCCGGCTGTCACTGCGTTCGATTTCAACGTTTTACAGAGCTCGATGCCAGACATATTTGGCATTTTAATGTCGGTGACTATTAAGGCTGGATGATGTTTCTTAACGATGCTGAGGGCAATATCTCCGCCCCTTGCCGCTAGCACTTTAAACCCCTCTTTACGGAGAATAAGTTGTAATACTTGGAGGTTTTCCGGCATATCATCAACAATTAAAATATCAGCCATTCACGTTACCCACTCCCTGAACAGGACACTTTTAACAGCATAGCTTGAGAAATCATATATCGCGACTATGGTTAAATATAAATTCACGCATAAATAATAGCTTATGTCTTCAAAAGCGTTACTAAGTTGGATCGCCCTATTCGCTTTGTTAGGCGTACTTGGCGGCGCAGCTTTGCTCTTTCACGCCACTACATCACAGCGCTTGATTGCAAACGATTTGAGGACTTCCTATCAAAACCATTTATCGCTAGAGATGTACGTAAAAGAACGGGATACAAAATGGCTAGATAATCTGAAATTTCCAAAAAGGCCCCCTACGCCTTTTATGCTGGATCAGCTATACGAAGCACAAAAAAGTTTAGCTTCTCACTTCGCTTCTGATCCTCAGGCACAACTTAGCTTCCCTGAGACATATAGACTCGCCATAGACAAGCTGCCGATATTGGCAAACACTGAGATTGAAAAAGTACATAATCAACAACTTCAATTACTGATTGCCGTCTCGTTAACTATCTTTTTTGTTGCCGCCTGTTTAGCGGCTTTTATTTGGCATATGAGAGCCAAGCATTTTTCCCCGTTATACAGCATAATCAGAAGCTTACAAAACCAATCCGAACGTCCTGATACACTTGATTTGGCCTTCTCCAAAGGAGATGCTGAAATCCAAGAACTGATCCGTTCGATTCATCAGACTACCGCTACACAAAATCAAAAGTTACGTTCAGCTGCAATAATCGAAAGGTATAATAGAGAACTAAAATCAATCACAGGCTCAAGCGCAATTGTTGAGCACGCGCTCTCATTTATTGCCAACGAGTTTAATTCACCTTGTACTGCTTTATATATACACCAAGATGCTCAAACCTTTTCTTTGTGCCGTGCACATGGAGTTACGCTGGATTATTCTGTAATTGAATCAAGTTTAACTCAGTGTGCCTATCAAAACACATCTCAAATACTTATCGAGCCGTTGTGGCTTAAAGCAAAGCATCTTGAGATAAAAATACAAGGGCGCTATACCTTGCCGTTGACAATAAATAACCAAGTTGTTTATGTGATTTTTATCGGTAGTGCAGAGACGTTAAGTGAGAGTCAATTTGATGCTTTGGAGTATCTCTGTAAAGACTTAAGTTTGGCTTTGGTCATTAACGAAAATATGGAGAAACAACAAAAAACAGAGTCCGCCTTGGGCGAGCAGCTAGAACTCACTCATCACATCATAAATGCCATCCCAAACCCCACATACTACCGTTCTACTGAAGGTGTATTTATGGGTATTAACAAAGCATTTTTAACTCTCCTTGACCAATTTGAAGTTGATGTTATTGGTGCCAGGATAGACGAAGTGTTTGATTTAGGGGTAGCTAGTTTATTTGAATCGAAAGCCGCTGAAATCATTCGTTCATCACACGAGCAAACCTATGAAGTGTTATTACTAGATGGTCAAGAAAACGCGCGCGAATTAATCGTATACGAAGCGCCATTTTTCAATGAGGATGGCGATGTAATAGGTATCGTGGGTATGTACTTAGATGTTTCAGAGCGTAATCAATTACAGCGTGAGCTCATTGAAGCAAAAGACTCTGCACAACATTCAGCAAAAGCAAAAAGCGAGTTCTTGGCAAATATGAGCCATGAAATAAGAACACCGATGAATGCAATTATAGGGATGTCCCATTTGGCATTATCGGGCGAATTAAGCGCAAAACAGCATGATTATATCTCTAAAATAGATGTTGCCGCTAAACAGCTACTGCGGCTTATTAACGACATTCTAGATTTCTCAAAAATAGAGGCAGGTAAAGTAGAACTAGAATACCAAGCTTTTTCAACTGAAAAATTACTCGATAGCGTTGCCACTATTATCGGCGTAAAAGCACAAGAGAAACAACTAGAGTTAGTTTTTGATGTCGACCCTCAAGTGCCTTATTGTGTCATTGGCGACCAATTTAGATTAAGCCAAGTCCTTATCAACCTCGCAGGAAATGCTGTCAAGTTTACCGACAAAGGTGAAGTGGTGATCCGAGTAACTTTGGTGAGTTGCACCACTACGCTTGCCAAAATGAAGTTCAGTGTTAAAGACTCTGGTATTGGGATGAACAAACGCCAGCAGAGAAACTTATTCCAATCATTTTCTCAAGCCGATAATTCAATTACGAGGAAATATGGTGGTACTGGTTTAGGCCTAACTATTTCACAACAACTAGTCAAACTCATGGGAGGAGAGATCTACGTAGAAAGTGAAGAAGGTATTGGCTCCGAGTTCTATTTTACCCTAGAAATGGAGATTAGCGATGAGATTAATAAAACAAAACCCCTCTCTAACTACTTATCAAAATCAACAGCCATCATCATCGATGACAACCAACATGCACTAGATGTGTTAGGCGGTATGCTGAAAAACTTTGGAATGCAGATCAGTGCTTACCAAGATCCCAATAAAGCGCTAAACCACTTTATACTAACCAAGGAGCAGCCGGACCTTATTTTTGTTGACTGGCACATGCCAAAATTAGATGGTATAGAATTAATTAGTAAAATTCACTCTCAACTTGTTGAGTTAAAGAGTAAAATAATCTTGGTCACGGCTTACGGACGAGAATTGCACCTGACAGACACCCAGGCAAGTTTAGTTGATGGCGTGTTATTGAAGCCAATAAATCCATCAAACCTTATCGATATCATACAAACAGCACTTTTTGGTTCAACCACAGTAAGGGGAAACGTTGTCGAAAAAGCGCAATCCATACCTAATGATGCGTTACAGGGAATTGTGATTTTAGTCGCCGAAGACCAACCTGTAAATCAAGAAATTGCAGTTGAAATACTGTCAAATTTTGGTGCAGATGTCGTAGTTGCGGATAATGGCAAAGAAGCGATTGAGCGACTCAAAAGCAAGCACATTAATATTGTGCTAATGGATATGCAAATGCCAATAATGGATGGTATCACTGCTACGCAAAAGATCAGAAAAGAGTATGATAAAGACACCTTACCTGTGCTGGCGATGACGGCAAATGCAATGGAAGAGGACATACAAATTTGTATTGATGCTGGAATGAATGATCACGTAACTAAACCCATTGACGTGAAGCAATTAGTAGAGCGTATTTTACAATACACACAAGTCAACCACTCGCTACCACCACTTGAGCCAGACGATCTACAAAACGACATCGTGACCACGACATCAACTTTGATATCAGAGGAAACTATTGAGTTTAACGGTATTGATATTTCAGAAGGTATTGCCCGTGCTGCCGGAAATCAAAAAGTTTATTTTGATATTCTTGAAAAGTTTCTTTCACAGCAAGTTGAAGAGCTCATCAACTTAAAACAAGCATTGGCAATAGAAAATTTGGAACTTGCACAAAGTATGCTTCACGCCTTAAAAGGCGCGAGTGCTAATTTATCTATTGTAAAATTAGTCACTGAATTCAAAAAAATTGAATCCTCACTTGATATTAACCCACCTAAAGCACAAGAAATAGATGAGCTTATCAAGTACGTAAAATATGCGCTGGGGCAATGTCAGTTACGTCGCAAGCAAGATAAAGTAATAGAATCGGAGGCCAGTAACAGCGTGACGAAGAGCGAGAATAGCCAGCTAGAGGAGCTAATACAATTGGCTAGAGCACTGAGAGATTACGATACCCAAGCGACTGAGTTAGTCGATACCATAACGGCCAGTAGCTATTTATCGGAGGCAGAGTTACAGAAGCTAAAAACGGCTATTGCACGCTTCGAGTTTAATGAGGCATACATGATGTTAACGTCAATAAAGCGTGTTGAGGAAGCTAAAGACTTAAATATCGATAAGGGCTCCGTCCACTAATTCAACAATCCAATTATTACTTCTGCGCACTCTACTGCATTAAGCCAAACAAGGGAGAAAACTGAAAAAGGCTAAAGACTTACTACTTCAGCCTAAGGCACAGCAAACAGTACATCTGCCAATATAACTCAGCATTAAAAGCACTTTTATCGAGAGCTTAACACCTCAGCCAAAACATAGCCCAAAAAAAGCATAGATGACTATGCAGTCTGACATTTGAGTGAGTAATGACAAGAGCCATTACCTCATCCAACTTGTTTGACTGCTATATAATGCTTTGCAATCGTGCAACCCAGCCACCATAGGTGCAGCTACATACGTAATGACATGTGCATCTTTATGGTAACTTGGCCGCAGAGTCTACACAGCAACAATAAAAAAATGCTACCCGTTTACAGACCTAATTGATCCATAAAATCATCATCAGCAGTGTCTTGCTCCTGTGCAGCTTTTGTTGACGTCTTTTTATCCGCTTGACTTGCAATGATATCATCCGGATCTACAGACTCTGCAATGTCAAAGTCGTGAAGTTTAATAAACTCAGTCTTATCCATCGCTAACTCAAGATAGAAAATATTTTGACCTTGCGTGGTAAAAGTAACACGTCGCGCTTGCGGTCGATCCATGGTCGTATCAACTGAGATTTGTACTTGTTTATTAATCGCCATCATCTTGGGCTGGTTTTGTGTGATAGATGTATGTAGCTGCTCGCGAACCTTGTTGGTAAAATCACCAACAATTTGGTTCATCAGCTCACCTAAAACATTTGCAACGTCATCTGACAAATGGCTATGTGCAATTTCGTCTTCAGGCATACCCATGTTACGCATATAGTCAGTATAAACTTCCATCGCAGCTTGCGCCGTAAAATTGGTCACAACTAAACCGGTAAATCCACCATCAAAAAGTACAAAGCAGCCAATATCTGGTCTCATACAAGTACGGGTAATCTTTTGTACCATTGCAGAATAGCTTATTTGATTGCCGCTTGCCGACGACAGCACTTCTGTTACCGAGTGGCATAGAGTTGAAAGAATATCTTCTGTGCTAATCACTTTGTTTTTCGCCATTTTTTATCTCATATTTACTTCTTATCATTAATAGTAGCCAAGCTACTGAATTTATCACTGACTATCCAGCATAAAATGCTAAAATAGCGAGATTATTTTCAAAGAGAGATTTAATGTGACGGGCAAAGACAGTATTTATGCCACTGAGCAAGCAGTAAAAGACTTTACTTTTGACGAAAATGTTGTCGAAGTATTTCCAGACATGATCCAGCGATCCGTGCCTGGATATGCAACGATAGTCAGTACAATGGGTAAACTTGCTGGTGCATATACACAAAGTAACTCCAATTTATATGACTTAGGATGCTCTTTAGGTGCAGTGACATTAAGTATGCGCAGAAACATCGGCAAAGAAAATTGTCACATTATCGCTGTAGATAATTCTGCGCCAATGACTGAACGCTGTAAACTTCACTTAAAAGGCTTTAAATCTGATGTGCCCGTCTCTGTCATTTTAGGCGACATTAATGAAATAGAAATTAATAACGCCTCGGTGGTTGCGATGAATTTCACGCTACAGTTTATTCCACCAGAAAACCGCAATGCGGTGCTTGAGAAGATATATCAGGGCCTAAAACCCGGTGGTGTATTACTATTGAGCGAAAAAATTCGTGGGGAAAATGACATTAAAGACAATTTATTGATCGATCTCCATCATGACTTTAAACGTCACAATGGCTATTCCGAATTGGAAATCAGCCAAAAGCGTACAGCGATTGAAAACGTGATGCGCACAGACTCTTTGAGCACACATTTGACAAGATTAGAAGATATTGGCTTTAGTCAAACTCAAGTCTGGTATCAATGTTTTAACTTCTGCTCACTGGTAGCTATAAAATAGAGGCAATTATGAATCATTGGTTTACTGACTTTTACGCTACCATAGCAAAGACACCACTGAGCCATTGGCTCGAAACACTTCCTGCGCAGCTAAGTCATTGGCAAAAAGAAGCGCAGCATGGAGACTGGCCAAAATGGGAAAAAGTACTTAAAAACTTACCTGACATTTCTACTTCGCATGTCAACATCACTACAAAAGTTGAAATTGGCACGGTAGAAGAAATCAGCGAAGGTCACCAAAAGCAACTGACACACCTTCTTAAGCGTATGATGCCGTGGAGAAAAGGGCCATTTCACCTGCATGGTATACATATTGACACAGAATGGCGCAGTGATTGGAAGTGGGATAGATTGTTACCACACATTAGCGATTTAAAAGGCCGCAATGTGCTTGATATTGGGTGTGGCTCAGGCTACCACCTTTGGCGTATGCGTGGTGAAGGTGCAGAACTGGTTGTCGGTATAGATCCATCTGACCTATTTCTATGTCAATTTCAAACTATCAAGCACTATAATCCAGACCCTAATGTTCACCTATTACCGCTTGGTGTAGAGCAATTGCCAGAGCTTAAAGCCTTTGATACCGTTTTTTCGATGGGTGTCTTGTATCACCGTCGTTCCCCGATTGATTTTTTAGCTCAGCTTAAGGCTCAACTACGCAAAGGCGGCGAGTTGGTACTAGAAACTCTCGTCGTTGAAGGGGATGTTAACACGGTATTGGTGCCCACCGATCGTTACGCAAAAATGCGTAACGTATGGTTTATTCCAAGTTGTGATGCACTAACCTTATGGCTGGAGCGAGTTGGCTTCAAAGACATTAAAGTTGTTAACCGGGATGTGACGTCATTGGACGAGCAGCGCCAGACCCCGTGGATGGAAACAGAGTCACTTGCTGACTTTTTAGACCCTGATGACCCAAGCAAAACGATAGAAGGCTATCCGGCTCCACTTCGCGCCATTTTTACTGCTAAGGCGTAAGGAAGTTAATGTGCAAATTTGCCTAGCCTGCATTCTGCAGGTTAGGTAAGCTATGATATTTAGCTCTACAAAACAATAAGCTCCAATGTGTTTATCGTTGTAATAGCTTACAAATCAACCTCCCCCCTTTAATCCAAGCGAAGCTGTTGCACCCCACCCAAGCTCAGTATTTTAGATTGACCGTTAATATTGATAGTAAGATATGTCGAACTACACTATATGTAATAAGTAACCAACATTTTGGACAATAGGTGAGCAGGCTTACTTTTATCGCTCATCGAACATACTACCGCATCCATTTATAAAACCGGCACTGTAATGGCTATTCATCAATAGTACCAGAGCAGTGGCTAAAAAAACCTGAGAGTTTGGGGAGCAGGTAATCCTAGCTTTGAAACAAGCGAGAAGTAATCCGTAAAAAATGGGATCATGATCAGCCTAAAAGCCTTCTGTTCAGGTACCCCACACAAAGCTCAGCTGTCATTACATGGCTTATTTCATCATAAAAGGAGACTAAATGGCTGTAAATAAATCAGATCAAGAATATACCCATGTGCGGCAACTGTTAAAGAAAATGGATCCTGATATAGCTGCCAGCTTTAGTTACAAACAACGCAAAGCACTACAAAAAGCAATGGATACGCGTAGTTGGAACAACCATAAGATTGACTTTAGGCCGACATTAGCACTGCCATTCTTACCCTGGAGTTTCTATTTTGTTTTCCTTGGCGGTGTAAACAGGCGCAAGCTAAGCTCGAGCGAACGTGTTACCGCCGCTATCGTTTTTTTAATCACGCTACTTGTCTTCAGTGTTATTTTGCTTGGGATCTTGTTTGTTGCGCTTTACTTATTAAAGTCTTGGCTAGGTATTGATATCTTTGCTGGTGAATCACTGGGCTTATGGGATCATTTCAAAGAAGTGTTTAATTTGGAATAAGGTATGTAGAAGAAGCAATGATTTAGCCAGCACCCAAACACCAGATTACRTAGTAAGTAGAAATCTTTTTTGCTTCTTACTCTAAAACAGTACAAGTTTATAATCGATTAATTTATATAGTAATTATCAAGGATAAGTCCGAAACAGCGCTATACTTTGTTCCTGGTTTTGGGTAGCATCTGCACTGATTCAATAATGGACTAAATCAATGAAAACTACAAAAACACTCATCGCGCTTGCGCTTATCTCTTCATTAGTAGCTTGTGGCGGTAGTAATAATAACAACAGTACACAAGGTTCAGGAAGCAGCAGTGCTGCTCTAGCAAAATTCACAACAATGACTAGCGTGACTAACTCGTGCGGTGAAGTCACTCGACCAGCTTTTGATGTTGTATTCCATAAACTTGATGGTGCCGTAAACGGTACCACAAAATCTGACAATCAAGGGAAGATAGATACCGATATTCCCCAAGGGACACAACATATCTCTGTCATAATACCAATGAAAAACAATGATGGTGAAAAGGTGACTTATGTCGACACGTATCTTGATGTTTCTAACGGATTAACACTAGATAGACTCAGTTTTTATAACAGTGATGACTCTTGTTCATGTACATATGAGGCGCAAGTCGATATTTCTGAACTTAAAATATCTACACCTGATGCTATTTTGGAGGGGGTAAATCGCCGCCCAATTCATATTGATGTTGCTGATGACGTATTGCCAATGTGTAGCGAGGATAAACTCGCTTATCTTTCAATCAAAACGCCATACTTTGGCGGCTCAAAAGCGGCGAAATTTGATCTCTCTTCCGGAGCAATCAGTGTAAAAGAGTCTGACTTTATTCATCAAGGCGTTAAAGTCGACTACTCACACATTGATGAGCATAGTATGGGGACTGTTAACATACGTGGTGCCATTGATAACCGCTCTGTTTTTCATCAAGTTTCATATAGAACCAAAGATAATCTTTATATCTACCCCTCTATTGCCGATACCAATTTACTTTCTCTTGTGAGCTTTGAGGAAAACAGCTTTGCAGAGGGTAATTTTAAGAGCTTTAATGCTGCATATCAGCATATCGACGAAAATGGTCACTTCGATCAACCGCAGAAGATTTCGGCCTACGATGTTGGTTATGAGTTTTCAAACAGCTTTGTTAATGCCCTAGTATCATCAAATAGTAACGTATTATCTTATGATTACACCAACGCTGTACCCAGTGCTGACAGAGTACAATATATGATAGGGTTTAATGATTACAAGCATGGTGCGGTAAGTTGGTATATCAACTCTGAAGCTAAAGGAACAATCCCTGATTTGGAATTTGGTGATATTCTCACTGATGAGACGATGGATGAAAGTTCTATGTACCTCTCATTTAACCTTTACGATTATAATCATGAAGGTAATTACATTGACCTTATCAATGTGTTTCAACGCCAAACATACGAACAATCGATAGACAGTGGTATATATGATGGTGGCGCTTCCATCAGAATAGAGTTTGAACTTAACTCCAATTAAGCTTTATTAAAGGTGATATGAGGCGAGCTTAAACGCGTAAAAAGCTCAGAAGCTCGACTTATATCATCTAACTTCCATTGAGAGCCTCTTAGCTGTAATTCCCACTATCGATTAACACCATCGCTATAGCAGCCTTAAACCAATTATCTTAATTAAGAGGTCTATGTTGAGGCGAGAAAGTCTTGTCGATAACACCACGCCCGCGTCCTGCTATTACCGCGGTAACTACGTCCTGTAAGCAAGGCAAAAATTTTGCTTCTAAGCTGTTCTAAATAAGAAGTTTTGTGACTAATCAAAACAATAGGATAGTACGAATGTCATACGGCTTTATGCTCATCTCTAAGCAAGAAATAAAGTGAAAAAGGAGCTAAAACGCTCCAAATCATGTAGATATATCAACCCTTAATGGCAAGTCTTATCTTTACACTATAAGAGAAGCCTACCTAGTTGTTTTATCACCCATGGTTTAAGTTATTTTGCAATGTCGCAATATGCCTTACTTAACTCTTTAAACCAACTGGAAGTAAATCCGCCTCCCGCAACTTGCGGTGTCAGTTTTTGGTTTAATGACTTGTTATCAGATAGATTTAACATGTTTTTCTTTTTTACTTTTAGTTTCATTTTTTTTATCCTTAATGACAATCTGAATTTTCAACTTGCTTACATTGCAAGTAAAAAAATAATAACAACATTGAGATGGTTAGCAAACATTTGCTTTTAAATTGTCCTGTTTTTTAATACGGAACGTATGAATTTGCGTTAGAAAGACTTGTTACTCAGGTGACGAGTAAACGACCTGAGCCCCTATCCGCTAGTTGCTCTAAGGTATACTGCATACAGCTTTTTTTAAGCTTTCAACAACTACTTTAATTAAAAAATCTCTCTGGATGAATACAACACCTTGTGAAGGTGTGGATCACCAGGATCCGAACTTAACCAACTATTACTGCTAAAAACCTTCACTATATCTAGCTGAGAGGAAGCAACTGTACCGTAACACCTGCTAATCTATGAAAATTGCTAGGCCAGTCTGGATTTGCTAGCAAACTGCTCGCTAGAACTGGAGCTTAGGCATGTAGAGTGAAACTTTTACCTTTTTAGGAGACTTAAATATTCTTTTTGTTGCGAGGTTAATATACTAAAAAAGGAGCTAAAATTAGCTCCTTTTTAATTTCGATTTGGAAACTTTAGCCTAAAAGCTCACCAAGCTGCTTGCTGACCGCATCAACAGCTTGAGTACCATCAAGTTTGTGATACTGCGTGTTACCGGCGTCCGCTTCAGCGCTGTAGTAATCTACAAGTGGCTTAGTTTGCTCGTGATAAATTGCTAGGCGTTTACGTACTGTTTCTTCTGTATCGTCATCACGGATGATAAGGTCTTCACCTGTCACATCGTCTTTGCCTTCAACTTTAGGCGGATTGTAAACAATATGGTAAACACGGCCAGAACCTGGGTGTACACGACGACCACTCATACGCTCAACAATGATCTCATCCGCAACGTCAAACTCGATGACATGGTCTACATTGATGCCATTTTCTTTCATTGCATCAGCTTGTGGGATAGTACGTGGAAAACCGTCAAGCAAGAAGCCGTTTGCACAATCTTCTTTAGCAATGCGCTCTTTAACTAAGCCGATAATAATTTCATCAGACACCAATTGACCGGCATCCATGACTTTTTTCGCTTCAAGACCCAGTGGTGTTCCCTCTTTAATTGCGGCACGTAACATGTCACCTGTAGAGATCTGAGGGATCCCATACTTGTCCATTAAAAATTGAGCTTGAGTACCTTTACCTGCACCCGGTGCGCCTAGCAAGATGATGCGCATAATTAAATCCTCGTTTGGAGTTATTGGTATTTGTGTGTGAATTTTTCCATATACGCTGCCAATCCTCAAGGGACTTATACCAATTGATAAGGCAGAATGGTCATTTTTCTCGTAAAAACAAAAAAGCTCTGCGATTAACAGAGCTTTTGGTCAGAAATTAATCCTGATTATAAGAATGTACCTAGTGCCTTCACTTGGTCTAACATGCGGCAAGAGAAGCCCCACTCGTTATCATACCAAGCCATCACTTTTACAAGTTTGCCATCAACTTTGGTTTGCGTTGAGTCAAATACCGAAGAAGCTGGGTTATGATTAAAATCGATCGAAACCAGAGGTAGCTCATTGTACTCTAAGATTTCACTCATTACGCCCTCAGCAGCTGCTTTAATTGCCGCGTTGACCTCTTCTTTTGACGTCTCGCGCTTAGCAACAAAAGTTAAATCAACTAGCGATACATTGATAGTTGGCACGCGAACCGCCATGCCGTCTAGTTTACCCGCCAGCTCAGGCAGCACAAGGCCTACTGCTTTTGCTGCGCCTGTTTTTGTTGGGATCATCGATTGTGTTGCGCTTCGAGCGCGGTACAAATCTTTGTGGTATACGTCAGATAAGTTCTGGTCGTTCGTGTAAGCATGGATAGTCGTCATGCTACCTTGCTCAATTCCAATAGTGTCGTTTAACACTTTGGCAATAGGCGCAAGACAGTTTGTGGTGCAAGATGCGTTAGAAATAATCGTTGACTCAGCATTAAGTACTTCACTGTTAACGCCATGAACAACCGTTGCGTCCATATCAGTACCCGGTGCAGAAACGATCACTTTCTTAGCGCCCGCTTCAATGTGCTTTGCAGCGGCTTCGCGAGAAGTGAACAACCCCGTACACTCCAGCACGATATCGACATTCAATGCCTTCCAAGGTAGGTTTGCAGGATCACGCTCTTGGGTTAACGTAATTTCATCTCCACCAATAACCAATGTATTGTCATTCAGTACAACTTGCTCCTGAAAGCGACCGTGTACAGAGTCAAACTGAGTTAGATGCGCGTTTACGTTTGCAGGTGCAAGATCGTTAATGGCAACAACTTTAATGTCTTTATTCTGACCTGACTCGTATAGTGCGCGAAGTACATTACGACCGATACGTCCATAGCCATTAATTGCGATATTAATCATGATAACTGTCCCCTAATCTATTTTACTTCACTTGCTTGTTTTGCAAGCGCTTCAATGGCTTGCCAGTCTTTGTTTGCGATAAGCGCTTTATCAAGCATCCAAGTACCGCCCACACATACCACATTGTCGAGTGCTAAATACTTAGGTGCAGTTGCCAACGAAATACCACCCGTTGGACAGAATTTTACTTGTGGAATTGGTCCGCCAATAGACTTAAGCATTGGTGCACCACCTGCAGCTTCTGCTGGGAAAAATTTCAAGAATTCAAAACCATGACTTGCAAGTTTCATCACCTCACTTGGCGTTGCGGCACCTGGAAGGAATGGAATACTTGAAGACTTTGCCAGTTCCAATAATTCGTCATTTACGCCAGGGCTTACCATAAAATCAGCGCCGGCTTCTACAGAGGCATTGAAAGTTGCTTTATCCACTACCGTGCCAGTACCGACATAGGCCTCTGGTAAAGCCGCTTTAATGTCTTTCACCGCTTGCGCTGCCACCGGTGTGCGAAGTGTAACTTCAAGTGCTCGCAAGCCACCATTAAACAAAGCCCTAGCAAGCGGTACCGCGTCTTCTAGGTTATCAATAACGATAACCGGAACCACTGGTGCTGCTGACAATATCTCTTTAATACTCATGCTCACCCTCATTCCCACTGTTATTATTCTTCGATGCCAAATGAGCATGCGCCTTGATCTGCACTGCTCACTATGTGTCTAAATCCTGAAAATAGCTCTCGGCCTGTACCAAATGTCTGTGACTGTGGTGATAGCTGTAATTCACGCTGTGCCATTTCTTCATCAGAGACGTGTAGCACTAATTCGCCTTTAGGTGCATTTAGAGTGATCAAATCACCTTCGTGCACTTTAGCAATTGCACCACCTTCAACCGCTTCAGGCGCAAGGTGTATTGCTGCTGGTACTTTACCCGAAGCACCAGACATACGACCATCGGTGACAATTGCCACTTTAAAGCCTTGGTCTTGTAGTGTAGCCATCACTGGTGTCAGTTTATGAAGCTCAGGCATACCTTTCGCTTTAGGGCCTTGTTCTTTAATCACGGCAATAAAATCTTGGTTAAGCTTGCCAGCAGCAAAAGCTTCTTGTAATTCACCTTGAGAACTGAATACCTTTGCTGGCGCCGTCACAGTTTGATGCTGCTCTTGTACCGCAGATACTTTAATCACCGCTTTACCCAAATTACCACTGAGTAATTGCAAGCCACCTTGCTTATTAAATGGATTTGCGACTGGACGAAGCACTTCTTCATCTAGCGAATTCTCAGGCACTGGTACCCACTTTACTTTAGCTGGCCCTTGGTTATCGCTAATGATCACATTGCTGTTAATATCCAGCAATGGCTCCATGGTGTAAGCATCAAGTCCTTCGCCCACAATTGTTTTCACGTCATTGTGTAAGAAGCCGCCATCTCTCAATTCACGCATCAAGAAGCCCATGCCCCCTGCTGCTTGGAAATGGTTTACATCTGCATGCCCGTTTGGATAAATACGCGTTAATAACGGCACCACTTCAGACAAGTCGGCCATATCCTTCCAGGTAATTTGCACACCTGCCGCTTTTGCCATCGCCACCAAGTGGATAGCATGGTTAGTAGAACCACCAGTAGACAATAGACCAACTAAACCATTAATAACGGTTTTTTCACTCACGATGTCCGCAAGTACATTGCCACTTTTTCCATCGAGTAGTTGCGCCAACATGGTCTCAACTGCACTCGCTGTTAGGCCATCTCTTAGCTCAGTGTATGGGTTGATAAACGAACTACCAGGTAAATGAAGACCCATGATCTCCATTAGCATCTGGTTAGAATTTGCTGTGCCATAAAAAGTACAAGTACCAGCACTGTGATAGGAAGCACTTTCGGCTTCTAGTAGTTCATCCCGACTTACTAGACCTTGAGCGAACTTTTGACGAATACGAGCTTTTTCTTTATTTGGGATCCCCGACTGCATTGGGCCTGCTGGCAAAAAGAAAATAGGTAAATGACCAAAAGATAACGCGCCGATTAATAATCCTGGGACGATTTTGTCGCATACGCCAAGACAGAAAACTCCATCGAAAACATCATGCGATAATGCCACCGCTGTTGACATGGCAATTACGTCGCGAGAGAACAAAGACAGTTCCATACCATCGCGGCCTTGTGTCACCCCGTCACACATCGCAGGTACACCACCTGCCACTTGTGCAGTCGCATCAAACTTATTTGCCACTGCTTTTATTAAATCTGGATATTCTTTATATGGTTCGTGCGCCGACAGCATGTCATTGTACGAATTAATAATTGCTAAATTTGGTTGTTCGTCTTCTTTCAGACGTGCTTTGTCACTGCTTGAACATGCAGCCATCACGTGTGCTAGATTTCCACAGCCCAGTCCTGCTCGTACGCGCGTTTGTTTTTTTGCTTGTTGGATTCGAGCTAAATAGGCTTGACGTGTTGCTTTGCTTCGCTCAATGACGCGTTCGGTGACTTCCTGAATTCGTGGATGCAACATAATACTGACTCTCTAACTGTTAGAGGAAAAAGGCTCTGCACGATTGCCAGCATTCGTGGCAATCCTTGTACAGAGCTGCTTTGATTTACCCGTTCAAAGGTACGCTATCAGGTTGTCTCTCACCCCAACCTGACACCGGTGTCACTATATTTACTCACAAAGCTGACACCGGTGTCAACCTTTCTTATAAATTTAGTCTAACTTTTTAAAATGACCAAATTATAACCATTAAAAACTTAACTGGTGTCTGTGCAACAAGAATCGTTAGTTGTTTGATTTTATTGTTAATTATTATGACAAAAATAATTATTCTAATGTCTGATCAGAATCACTATTGTAGAGTTAAATTCTCAATTGGCCTTAGCATGACGATATGCAGCTTAATACCAATTTGCTTAATTAAGTGGTCTATTTTGAGGCGAGAAAATCTTGTCGATAACGAGGCAAAAATTTTGCTATTTAGTTGTTCTAAATGAGAAATTTTAACGCTGTTAGCGTCAGATTTACTCCTTCAAATTGAGCAAGTATTAAGTCAAATTGGTATAACTGATGGGTCAACAAGCTTCATTAATGCGATACAAATCTGAGGATTACTTGAACGCGCTGTCTTTAACATTTTTCCTAAGAACAGCGAAAATAAAAAGCCCAATGACTAAGCATTGGGCTTTGGGGCAAGTATAAAAATTGAAAATGTTATGAGTTCGAGCGCGCTTGGGTCGACTCCCGAGTAATGAGTTTAGCTTCAAGTACATGTTGAAATGGCGTTTCTTGCGGCTGAGAAATATGCTTTATTAACTCCTCTACTGCAATACGTGTCATCTCTTCGACAGGCTGTGCAATGGTCGTTAGTCCAGGCCAAATATGCCGAGCGATCGGCGCATTATCAAAGCCTGCAATAGACAACTGTTGCGGCACTTTAATTTCACGTTGCGTAGCCAACTTTAAAACGGCAGCCGCCATATAGTCATTTGAAGCAAAAACAGCGGTCGGCCTAGGGTCTAGATCTAAAATCGCTTTTGCGCTGTCTGCACCCGAATGGTAACTGAAGTTACCTTCTGCGACTAAACGCGGCTGAAAATCTATACCATGCTTTGCGATCGCGCGCTGATAACCGGAAAAACGATTTTCTGTGGCACTGTGATCTGGGTGACCTTTGATAAATGCAATTTCGGTGTGACCTAACTTAATCAAGTGCTCTGTAAGTTCAAACGCGCCCTGTTCATCGTTACTTCTAATCGAAATGGAGTCATCTCCTTCAATTGCCGACGCGACACGTGCATACGGAATTTTTCGCTGCTTTAAAAAAGCTATCAGCTCTTTGGAGTCTGAAAATGGTGGGGTAAGTACAATTCCATCTAATCTTGAAGTCGTCAGTAACTGCTCAACGTTATCAATAAGGTCTTGACCACGCAGTTCACATGGGTGGATCAATAAGTTGTAACTGTGTTTTTGACATGCCTCAAGCGCACCACTTTGCACGCGCGTGATGTAACTCTTTGATGGATTATCGTAAAGGCAACCAATAATAAAGCTGCGGTTTTGTGCCAGACCCCGCGCGATTGGATTTGGTTTATAATTTAATTCTTCAAAAACTTTTAGCACTTTTTCGCGAGTTGCCGGACTGACATTAGGTTCGTTGTTCAGAACCCGAGAAACTGTCTTTTTTGACACTCCAGCATACTCAGCAACGCTATTGATAGTTACTTTTTTCATTGGCCTACCTTAACGATCCTCGTCGCTCGTGAATACAAGCCGCAGCACCAATTAGTGGAATATTATCCTGCACCACCAAAGTTACTGGAATTTGGCTGGTATACTGCGACATCATGCCTTTTTCAGTAAAGCGCTCAACAAAGCTACTTGCTTGCAATCTAGTCTGCATGCGAGGCAATATCCCACCGCCAATATAAACGCCACCTAAAGCACCAAAAGTCAGCGCTAAGTCGCCTGCTACACTGCCCATCCAGTCGCAAAAATGTGTAAGCGTCGCGTCACACACTTTACATTCTTTGGCAAGAGCACTAACTTGCGCAGCGTTTAAGTCTTTTGCTTGCTCACCACGCACTTGCGCCATGGCTTTGTAAAGTCTCGCGATACCGGGGCCAGAAAATACAGTCTCAACAGAGACATGCTGAATGCTGGCACGAAGGACGGTCAATAATTCTTTATCTAAAGCGGTCACCGGTGCAAGTGAAATATGCCCAGCTTCACAGCTCATCACTGCACTGCCGTTAATATCTCGCGCAAGACACGCAGCCCCAAAACCAGTTCCGGGTCCCATCACCCCAATATTAGCCCCTAACTCTGGCTGACCTTGTTTAATTACAAGGTTTTTCTCTAATGCTAAATATGGTGAAGCATACGCAAACGCGGCGAAGTCGTTTATAACCGCCAGTTCGTAAAAGTCAAACTGTGATTGAATGTCTTCAGAATTAAAATGCCAACCAAGATTAGTTAGGTGTACTTGCTGAGACTTAATAGGACCTGCAACCGCTAAACACGCTCGGCGTGGTTGTGGGATGGGTAACTCAGTTAAATATTTTTGGATAGCGGCTTCAAAAGATTGGAATTCAGCACTTGGAAAAGTAACTTGGTGAGTGATTGAAAAACGATTAGTTTGTAWGTCGAAATCTGACACTATAGCAAATCTAGCATTTGTTCCCCCGATGTCGGCAACGACAATCGGTTCAAACGGCACGGATGAATGGCTTGTTGTCTGGCTCATATTATTATCTCTTTATCACTGCGATTATGCTTGGGCTAACATCAGAGCTGCCAGCACACGTCCTGCAATTTATTGTCTCAGCTAGCCAAAATTTGCACGCCTTGGCTTTTGCTCTTACCTAAACTGAATTAATTGGTAAAAAAATGCTGCCCTTGGCATAGGGCAGCTAAATACGTTTTGACAACAAAATGATAAAACACCGACATTATGACACCGGTGTCAGACTGTATCAATAAAAATTTGCAAATTCTCTTAAATTGGTTGAAAAAAATTCTCAATGGCTGACAATATCACAGTCCAAAGCGTTGAGAAAAACATGAAAGGTAAAGCAACTTCATTTGATATTGCCCATTATGCAGGCGTATCACAATCTACCGTGTCACGCGCCTTAAGAAATAGCCCATTGGTTAACGAAGAAACACGCCGCCGTGTCCATGAGATTGCAAAAAAGCTGAATTATAAAGTCGATAAAAACGCCAGTAACCTGCGCACCCAGCAAAGTAGCACACTTGCACTATTACTATTTGAAGACCCAACGGAGGATGAATCTCAGATCAATCCTTTCTTTTTAAGCATGCTGGGCAGTATTACTCGCGCATGTGCAAAAGAAGGTTACGATTTATTAGTCTCATTCCAATCCACCAGCAGTGATTGGCATGCTGACTATGAAGATAGCCATCGTGCTGATGGCCTTATTTTACTGGGTTACGGTGATTACATCGACTACCAATCTAAATTACAAACCTTACTCGACAATCACACTAAATTCGTCTGTTGGGGGGCATCTGTTGATGCTCGCCCTGATCTAACAGTGAGCTGTGACAATTATGGTGGTGGTGCGTTAGCTGCTAAGCACTTAATTGACATGGTTAGGACTGATTGTGCGTTTATTGGCGATGCTTCGGATCATAGTCCTGAATTTTTCGCTCGCTTTAAGGGCTTTAGAGATACTCTCAAGCAAAAGGCGATCGAAGTCAGCGATCGTAAAATAGCCAATGCCATCTCCACAGAAGATTCAGGTTACCATGCGACCCGCTCACTTATTGCCAATAACGTGACATTCAATGCACTTTTTGCCGCCAGTGATCTTATTGCAATTGGCGCTATCAAAGCGCTACAAGAAGCTGGGATCCGCGTACCGCACGACGTACATGTTGTTGGTTTCGACAACATAGCTGCGGCCGGTTATGTCTCTCCATCTTTGACAACAGTACAGCAAAATACCACGCTGGCAGGTCAAATGCTGGTTGATAATTTACTTCGTCTGATCAGAGGAGAACAAGTAGCCGATACACTACTGCCACCTAAACTGATTATCAGACAGTCTTCACGGTAACAGTCGCAATAAAAATGCCGAGGTAAACCTTGGCATTTTTATCACTTGTATTCGTTATTGCAATTTATTATCTACAATTGGGTAGTGATCCCACACTTGTTTTTCTTGTAGTGAACGAACCAACTTTACGTATTCTGCGTGTGTCCAAGCTAGTGGTGTCGCTGAATTAGTTCCTTCACCGAGCGTATATTCAAAGGTATTCTTACCCACGCCATCCCATACTTGCTCTGGTAACATCATGCCCTCATTAGCAAAATGCTCCATCGCTTTGACATAAGTATTTTTTATTTTGCTCTGCTCATCGATACTCAGTTCACCGTCTAGCAGTGCTAATGCAATGTCATAATGACCCCGTTCACCGGTGAAAAATGGCCATACCCGACCACGCTGACCATCAGTATTTTGTCCGCCTTCAGCATAATTTGTTCCGCGCTTTTCATCTTCGCCATAGCCATCATTACCATAGCGGCGATAACCCGGGTAGCTATTCACATCGCCATCAAATTTAAAGCTATATTTTACCCTCAAGTTTTCTGCAATCGTTTCATCATCATATTCAGGCATTGTTGCTACAATACTTGGCGCATCTGCCGCCCTTACCCCATAACGCACAAGCTCCAAAAAGCCACCATCAATGATCTGTTTCTTATCCATACCTTGACGGCCATTATTTGCGTTTAATGGTGTACTCGAGTTCGGGTCTTTATCCTGACCAATTCGGAAGAAATAACGCCCATCACTTTGCTTACTCTGTAAGTTACCTTCGGTGGTGAACATTAAGGCTTCAACTTCACGATTATACTGCTGTGCTGTTGCTAGGAACTTTTCTTCTCCAGCTTTGTCACCAGCTAACTTAGCAATGTCACTTGCTGTGACTAAGCCTGAAATGATGGCAGCCGYAGTTGATGGGGAGTAACCATTTTGCTCTTCCCAACGCTCTTGCTGAGTTGCTGGAGGCATGATCTGTGTGTCATTCCATAGTATTTTCGCCAGTCCCCCTTCAACCAGAAAGTTGGCAGCCGGTTTGAGCATTTTGTTGTACCAGTACACCAACTTCTCATCACTTAGGACACCTGCTTGCCACAGTTTCCATGCTAGCATGATTGGCATTGCAGTTTGATCAAGCTGTACGCCCACCCACTCAAGTTCACCATCAACATGGGTCTTTTGCAAGAACCACCCCGTATCACCTTGGTTACCTGGTGTTTTATCCGTGACTTGGACTTTTTCTAAATATTCAAATGCAGTTAGTGCTGTTTGCTCATCACCCATCGCTAAAAATGCCATTGCCACTTGGTAAAAATCGCGTACCCATACTGCTTTATAACCCGTATGGCCTTGCTCTGCAGGCACTGTATCTCCCCACGGGTTAGATAATGATGCGATCAAGGCGCCTGCATGGGTTTTATCTTCTTGTGCTTTTAATACAAGTGCACTGGTATACAAGAGCTTGCCATTATCTGTTGTGTTAGCGGTCATTGAGTTAAGTGGTTTAAGGCTGGTGATATAGTCTTGCCACCCTATCGCCTCTCCTTCACCATTATAATCTGCCAATACTTGCCCATACCCTTTAGCTAAAGAAGCTGCGCCTTCAGCAAAACTTTTTTGCGCTGAGTGACCAAAGCTCAAGGTTAAATCAAAGGTATTACTACCGCTAATAGTGCCTAAATTTGCCAGCCAGTTCACATTCCCTGGCGTTTCCCCTGTGGTGGTATAAGCTTGAGCTAATTTACCTGTAGACTCCAGCATTGATAAATTATCGCTGGTGCCCGTAAAGCCAACAGAAGCTTCAACAAACCCCGTTTTGCTTTGCAACGATAGATAATTATCACCTTCCCACGCTAACAGCCCTTGATCTGTTACTTTTGCAAAGTCATTTAAACCATTGTTATTGACGTAAGGATTAACGTTCACAAACGCCTTAACAGCGTTTAACTTACTATCCACCTTTGCTCTGACAAATAGCGTTTGCCTTTCAGGGTCTGTAAAAATATGCTTTTCAAGCGTAAAGCGACCTTGCTTATCTTTGCTGATCACTTTGTAGGCTAGAGACAGTGGACGGCCACTATCATCCTTGTGCAAGTAATCTATGGTGACATCCAAGCTATCTGTATCCGATTCTTTAACCACAAACCCATCACCAACAATGATAAACTGCATGTCTTTAATTTGTGCTTGGTGGATAAGACCAAACATAGTTTCTGTGATCATGCCTTTAGCAAGCGAAAACCATACCTTTGACACAGCTTTGGTAGAAGCTGCATCACTATATTGCCCACTTTGATAAGCCTCGTAAGACGTGCCAATACCTGTTTTACCTGAGTAAGCCCAATAAGGTTTAGCACCGGGGGCGCCCGGTGCTAAATTTGAATCGATTGCTGATTGCTGAGTACCGCAACCAATAAGGCCCGCACTGACAAGCGCAAGTGCAATTGTTGAATACTTAATCATGTTGTTCTCCTTATTGAGCCTTAATTGTGACTCTTGAAACAGCTAGTGCAGCGAGTAAAAAAGATACGCCCCCAATAATCAGTGCAAATATCGGTTGGTTATCAAAACCGTGGCGCAAAATAAGTCCTAAAATACTGGCAGCGAGTAATTGTGGAATAACGATAAAAAAGTTAAATATGCCCATAAATACTCCCATTTTATTACTTGGAAGTGCATTACTCAGCATGGCGTAAGGTAGTGACAAAATTGATGCCCAAGCAAAGCCAATCCCAACCATGGGGATCCAAAGTAATGTTGGGTCACCGATAAATTTAAAACTGATTAATGCAACAGCACCAAGTGACAGGTTTGCAGCATGCGCCCCTTTAAGCCCGATACGCTTCACCATAAACGGGATCACCATTGCAGCGATGGCCGCAAAGCCATTGTAAGCCGCAAACAGCACTCCAACCCAATCTGCACCGTCGTTATAAAGTTTGCTGGTTACATCCGAAGTACCGTAATGAAAGCTCGTTACCGCGGAAGTGGTGTAAATCCACATCGCGAATAAAGAAAACCAGCTAAAAAATTGCACCACTGCAAGTTGCAGCATGGTTGTTGGCATCGTGAATAGATCAAAAATCACATGATAAAAGCCATTATTTACGCTTTGCTTTCGCTGCATTACATGAGCTACGGCAAATACCATGGCAAACGCAATTAATAAGCCACTCAATAAATAAAGCTCCTTTTCAAGCTTCATTATCGCTACAGCAAGTAACACACAACCACCAAAACCACCCGCGATTACAGCGCCTTTTAAAAAGTTGACCGGTACATTTGCGGTGCTTATTTGCGGTTGATGAGTTTGCGCTTTTTCAAATGCAGCTAATTGCTCTGGGCTATATTCCTTTGTGTTGACAATAGTCCACATCACCGCAACGAATAAGATCGCCCCACCCCAATAAAAAGCATATTTTACCGATTCAGGAATTTGTCCTGCTGGTGCTGTATTACTGACATCAAACCAATTGGTCATCATCCAAGGTAAGGCTGACGCAACCACAGCACCAACGCCAATAAAAAAGCTTTGCATCGCATAACCGTTGGCACGCTGCTTTTCATTTAGGTTATCGCCAACCAACGCTCGAAACGGCTCCATTGTCACATTAATTGACGCATCCATGATCCATAACATACCGGCTGCAATCCAAAGGGTTGGTGAATTTGGCATAATAAACAGTGACAACGTCGTGAGAATCGCGCCCCACAGGAAGAAAGGTCTCCTGCGTCCCAACTTACCCCAAGTTCTGTCACTCCAATAGCCAATAATAGGTTGAACAATAAGGCCTGTTAGTGGCGCAGCAACCCACAGAATAGGAATGTCATCGACTTGAGCACCTAACGTTTGAAAAATCCGGCTAACATTGCCATTTTGCAATGCAAACCCAAATTGGATCCCTAGAAAACCAAAGCACATGTTCCATATCTGCCAAAAACTGAGTTGTGGTTTTTGTTGTTCTTGTTGCATAGATTACTTCTCTAGTTGATATACCGCACTCGCCAGTGGTGCAAGGGTAATTGTGGCTTTGACCTGCTCGCCAACTTCACTCTGTTGTAATTGTAAATTCGGGTGCGCCTCGAGAATATCGCTGTATCGACCTTGCCAATCTGCAGGCAAGTGCACTGTGACAGTTCGAGATTGTTGTGCGTCAAAATTACTGATAACAAGCAGTTTTTGTTGGCCTAGCTTGCGGCCAAATGCCATTATTTTCTCAGTATTGATAGGGTCATCACTGTGTGTAGCCACTGGACTGTATTGTCCTGCAGCTATCGCGGGTTGCTTAGCCAGATTCAAAAGCTTAATGTAGTAGTTGCGCAGCGATACTTGCTCTTCGCTCAGCAATGCACCATCAAACTTACCGTGGTTCATCCATTTTTGATGTTCGGGCACCCCAATATAATCAAAAATACTGGTACGGCTGGGGCTGCCAAACCCTGCTTGTTCCGAGCCATCTTCACCTACCGTTTGACCAAAGTAGATCATAGACGGAGCTGTGCTTATCAGATGGCTTACCACCATGGCAGGTTTACCTTTAAGTGCATCTCCAGCAAACTCAGGACTTGCGATCCGCTGTTCATCATGGTTTTCTAAAAAGTGCAGCATATGCGGGGCAATATCCGCAACTGACTGATGAATATCTAATACAGCTTGAGCATCTCCTTTTCCCTGCATTAAAGCTTTTAGGGTGTCATAAAAACCAACCTTATCATAAAGGTAATCCATCTTCCCTTGTTTGATATAAGGCCGATATAAAGCTGGGTTATATACTTCAGCTAGCAAAAATGCGTCCGGTTTTTTTGTTTTAATCGATGAGTTTAAAAAGCTCCAAAACTCTACTGGCACCATTTCAGCCATATCATAACGAAAACCATCCACCCCTTTTTCTAGCCAAAAATGGGTAATAGCTTGGAACTTATACCAACTGTCTGGCAACGATTTGTGTTGCCAAAATTCGAAGTGTGCTTGATAGCCCTTGTCTGCATATTCATCTGGTAGGCGGTCAAAATCATAACTACCATCAGGCTTAACCCCATAGTTTACTTTGACGGTTTCATACCAGTCATTGATATCTGGCTTTGCTGCTCGAGCGCCGTTCCCTGTCCACTTCGCCGGAATTTCAGTAAACTTACCATCAGCAAGTGGGTGTACATCACCACCTAGCACTTGATAATCATCGCTGCTTGGCACTTCAAATGATTCACCTACGACATAATAAAAATTATTGTTCTTCGCATAAGTGACTTGCGTGTCATCATTATCGCCAAAATCTATCGTTCCATTCGGTGCCCCTAAAGATTGATAATTACGGGCAACGTGATTTGGTACAATATCGATAATGACTTTAAGCCCCGCCTCGTGGGTGCGTTTAATTAGCGCCTCAAACTCTGCAAGACGTGCTGAGGGGTCATTAGCAAGATCAGGGTTAACGTTATAGTAGTCTTTGATTGCATAAGGTGAGCCAGCTCTGCCTTTCACCACATCTGGGTCATCTTGACCAATGCCATATTTACTATAGTCAGTGACAAGTGCATGATGAAGCACGCCAGTATACCAAACATGGGTTACCCCCATGCTTTTTAACGCCAGCAGCGCCGTTGGAGTGAAGTCAGAAAACTTGCCTACACCATTTTCTTCTAGTGTTCCCCAAGGTTTATTAACTTGTTTAGTATTACCAAATAACCGAGTAAATACCTGATACACGACGGGCTTACTCAATGGCACAACCTCAGGTTGTAGCGTCATCTGCTGTGACTTTTTGTCGATAGGCGCAGGACTACAGCCAGCTATACTCACTGCACCACCTAAAAGGGCTGAAACAGCCAATAATAAAGATTTATTTTTCATAATGTTGTCATACTGCTGTTTTAACAGAGTCTACTTGCCTCACTGTTTATTTAGAACGACCTGCATACGTATTCACAGAACTGCTCATCGTTATTCTTCAGGCTTTATGACTAGTGATAAGCGCTGTTAAGCAATATTTAACTTAAGCTCCTGAGAATAAATGCCTTTTTCACGCTCACTGTGTTGAACTCGATGCTAATAGTCGGTTACCTTCAAGTAACTTGGTCTGGTTATTTATGAAAAGTTGAGGCAAGCGCATCTAGTTCCAACCGATGTGCTTTAAAATTCAATCCACATCGTCTCAAGTAATCTTCAATTTTTTCGATATTATATTGCTTAGCTAACGCGTTGCCTGGTTTGAGCTGAGCCTGATCTGGATAGACTCCATAGCCTGCAAGCAGACAGTGCCAGCTAACCGATGGGTAGTACTGATCAATATTTTGGCGCGCCAATTCATCCGATAAATTATTGCCTGACACCCAAGTTTGCAGCACATTAAATAGTGAGCGAGATAGGTTGTTATTATTTGTATTATCAAGCCAATACTGCGTATCCGTGCGACTATTTACACGATAATGGGCAACAATATAATCTCTAATGGCTTGATAGCGCGTTGCGATCGAATGGTTATGTTTGTCTCGGTTCCCATCCGTGAATCCTGCCTCTTGATAACACTCTATAAAGCTTTGCACAGTCTCTTGAACTATGTGTAAAGCTGTCGCCTCTAATGGTTCTATAAACCCTTGAGATAAGCCAACAGCAATACAATTATTTTTCCAGTGGGTTTCCACTTGACCCACTTTCATTTTTATATGGCGAGCTTCAACGTCTGAGTCTAGTAAACCCAATGCGGCCCTTAACTCTGTTTCGGCCTGATCTCTATCGCAATAGCGCTGACTATATACATAGCCATTACCGATCCGGTTGGTTAATGGGATATGCCAAGACCATCCGTATTTGCGCGCCACCGACTGGGTTTCAGAGCGAATGATATCGCCTTGCTTGGTTGCTAATACCACCGCAGCGTCATTAAACAAGTTATTGCCAAATGATTCAAAACCGACATCAAGTGCTTGTTGTAGCAGTAAACTCTTAAAACCTGAGCAATCGACAAAAATATCTCCAGCGATTTCTACGCCCTGTGAGGTAACAAGTGCCGCAATGTCACCATTCACATGCTTTCTCACATCTGAAATTGTTGCATCAATATGCTTTACATTGCGCTTTTCGGCTTCACGTGCCAAAAACTCTCCCAACAAACTTGAGTCAAAGTGGTAGCCGTAATTGATTTCGAACGGAAAGTTTTGTGCAGCAATTGGCGACTTATTTGTGTTCGCTAAATGAGTGGCCAGAAAAAAGTGGTCTGGATGACCTTCAACATCAATTGCCTTACGCCTCACGAAGCTATTATGAAAAAATGCAGGTGCAGAGTAGTCATCTGGCTGTGCGGGAAAAGGATGAAAGTAGCTGGAAAATCCGGTTTTCGTTGACCAATCAATAAATCGGATCCCATTTTTGTATGTCGCGTTACAAGCTGGCATCCATTGAGCTTCCGAAATACCAAGGTAATCCATAAAGCCCTTAAATTGTGGTGTTGATCCCTCACCAACCCCAATAATACCGATACTGGAAGACTCAACAACGGTGATTTCGATCGCTTTATCTGCCCAACTCTTAGCCATCATATTTGCAGCCATCCAACCAGCAGTTCCGCCACCTAAAATCACTATTTTTTGGCTTTTCATCTTCTTCATACCTTAAAACTGTTAACATCGCCTATAAAAAGCTGAGTAATACCAATTTTCTTAATTAAGTGGTCTATTTTGAAGCGAGAAAATCTTGTCGATAACTAGGCAAAAATTTTGTTATTTAGTTGTTCTAAATAAGAAATTTTTAACGCTATTGGCGTCAGATTTACTCCTTCAAATTGAGCAAGTATTAAGTCAAATTGGTATAAATACGCCTTGTTAAAAAATAGATGATAGCAATCAACTACTGCTTCAGCGATTATAAAAAAACCACCAAAGCAGGGTTTACTTTGGTGGCTATCAAGTTCTTATTGATTAAAAACTATAATTAAAGCCCAGATAATACTGGCGACCAAATTCCTTGTACTCCCCTGTCGCCAGAGCTGCACCATAATTTGTCGTATTCGGTTCGTCAGTCAGGTTATTTACTTGCAACACAGCCTCTAAGCCATTTTCAAAATTATATGATGCTTGCCAATCGACTACCGTATATTCATCAGCCCATGCTAACGATGACCCTCCAGGTGACGCCCCCTCATAAACGTACTCGTCACGGTAACGAATATTTAAGTGAGTTGTGAATGAATCGATGTTCCAAAATACCGTTGCACTCCAGACATTTTTAGACAAACCAGGCAGTGGTAGCTGTTGATCTGGGAAGTTACCGCCACCATCAACGGTGGTTTCACTTTCGGTATATGAATAGTTAGCATTGAAGCCTAAGCCGGAAAAAATCCCCGGTAAGTTATCAAACATTGTCGTGTAGGCAAGTTCGATACCTCGGACATAGCCGCCCTGATCATTATTTTGTGTGGTCTGATACTGACCAGCCACAAATCCTTCCGGAACTTCCAGACCAATATCAGCCCAATCGACTTCACCTTCTTGATAAGTGATACTTTCAATTAATGACTCAATATCCTTCCAGAATAAGGCTGCAACAAAAGCACCACCATCTTCAAAATAGCGCTCGTATGACAAATCTATTTGAGTTGCTCTAAATGGGTCTAGATTTGGATTACCTTTTGACCACACATTGTAACGAGGAGTTTTACCATCATTTGCCGTATCAGCCCATGAGCCTGCCCCCCCTCTTAGTTGATAGACAGGCGGTCGACCTATCACCTCTGCTGCTGCAAATCTGATTTGGTCGGTGTCACTTRCTCTAAAGTTCAGGTTTAATGAAGGTAGTGTGTCAGTGTACTCTGGACCATAGTTGACATGGCGATAATCCGTTCTTTCAACACCATTATCATCTACGATTGAATCACCTACTTCATCACCTTGGATCTGTTGGATCCCAATAGATTTAGTATCAGTTCTAACAACTCTTACACCGAAGTTACCAGTCACAGGAATGTCTGCGATTTCGGTGTCTATGTTGGCCATGATGTAACCTGCAAGTACTTCTTCTTTAACCGCACCACTTTCAATAAGTGTCCAGTTATGACCCCAAGTTTGTTGCGCGTCGTAATTGCCAGGCCCAAAGACCTGATCAGCGATACCTTCAAGGTCTAACTCTAAGTATTGGAAGCCACGCGTCTCTCTAAGCGAGACAAACCCCGTCACATCGTGAGGAATACATGGGTGGTTTTGATCATTAAACTCACAGCCTTTATTCGTGACAATAGTGCCATCAGGTAGCTGATAACCATTTTGCCCTTCACGAGCGCCCCATCTAAACGTCGAACGTTGATCGGTAAACTCTCGGTCTGACCAACGTGCGCCAACCTCAATCGATGAAATAAAGCTATTTTCAATATAATATTTGAAGTCAACTTTTACGCTGTCCAACTCATCCGTATACTTATGTGGAAATTGCTCCCAGTCTCCCAAGCGCATATTTGAAAGATCGGTATAGCCATTACCCAAAGTTAAAAACGGTGAGTCTTTTTCTCTTTGCTCAAAAGAAAAGGTTTGGTTTCTTAATTCCTGCCATGTATTTACCAGCGTACCATCTTCCAGTGTCGCCGTACCGAACTCGTAGGCGTGCATAGAGGCAATCATATCTCTTCGAGTTTTTTCGCCTTCACTGTGTGCGATGTCAAGGGCTATTTCCCAAGAGTCAGTGGTGTACTGCAAGTTTAAGCCAAAGCTGTCTGTCGTCGAATCTGTAGATTGATCCTCAGAGCGCATTTCCACCCAAGGGCCTGTAGGGTCAGTAATCGTCACGTCACCGGCAACCAAGAAACCATCTTTTACAACAGCATTGTCAATGGAATACAGAGAGTTCAGATCTTTTGAAAAGCCTTCAATATTTAAACCGCTCTTTTTATCTTCCGATTCAAATTTTGAGTGAAAATAGTCAAATTGTACCTTGAATGTGTCTGTCGGTTGGTAAACCAAAGTACTTAACAGGCCAAGCCTCTCATCGCTTCCTTTTGCCGAGCGATATTGAAAACCGTTAACCGAGCGCTCTTTATTACCATCACCGTCAAAATCTTGGGAGCGAGTTGGGGCATGTGCAGAAATATCGATGGCATTATTAGGTTGATTTAAATAAGCTCCCCCTATTGCAAAGCCCAGTGTCTCATCAAGAAACTTACCACGATAAGAAAAGCTTATGCGCTCTCCTGTAGAATCAGCACCAACATCAGACGCAGCATCGTTGTATGAATATCTAACTGAAGAGTTAAAGTTATGCTCATTTTCAGCATCGAGTGGATTAGCGGTTTTTAGCTCTACCGTTCCCGCAACCCCGCCTTCAACAAGAGAAGCTTTAGGAGACTTATAGACCGCAGCTTGATTAATAAGCTCAGACGGATATTGGTCAAACGAGATCCAGCGACTACCAGCAGTATAGCCACTAGTACTGGCTTGCTCGCGTCCATTGAGTGTGGTTTGAATAAAGTCGCCATTCATTCCGCGGATATTTAACTGAGAAGACTGTCCACTTGCTCTAACAGCCGTTATGCCTGGTAAACGGCTTAACGAGTCTGCAATAGAAACATCTGGTAAAGCCGCCAAATCTCCAGCATCCACTATTTCTGAGACCGTATCGCTGAACCTTTTTTTATCAATAGAAGCGATAATACTGCGCGAGATCCCACGAACCTCTATCACTTCTACATTTTCATCTTTGTCAGCGGCGTTATCTTCGACTGGAGCTGCGTGACTCACACCCGCTGCAATCAGTGCAAGTGTTAGCATACTCGGTTTGAACTTAGACATAATGTTTTATCCCAATTAACCATATTATATTGTGCGATTTGCTCATCGGCGTGCAATTTGATGAAAAAACAATCTGGCACTATTGTTGTCTGGTAAATACTAGCGGTTGATTAAATTTGCAAACAACTTTGTGCATACGTATTCAAAGCTAGTGTATTTTAATAAAATTTACAGGTAGTTTACGAAAATAAAGCCTAAAAATATGAAATATAAGACTTTTTATGATTAAAGGTTATTAGTCCTCTCGTTAATTTTATTCGGTTTAAAATTCACTAAATTTTAACCCAAACGCGTTACGGTCATTTGCTATACCTCTATAATACCGGAGCTGTTGTGTATTCGCTCACCAAGATTGAATTGGTCTTACCAATAAAGCGCTGCTAGACCCAATAAATACAGAACAATCAAATCAATTACATCTAATTGGTAAAGTCTTTTTACAAAAATATATCTTGCTTGGACTTTACTTTATCCCGCAATGCAAAACCTGCATACGTATGCAGGTTTTTTACAGCCTAAAAACCATGACGTATTCTTTGCCACTATATAGTGGTGCTTATCAAGACTAGTAAGCAACACAACCACAAAGCAATAAGGTGAGCAGCCGGAGAATGTACATGGCTAGTAATAATGAATGGTGGAAAGGTGCGGTTATTTATCAAATCTACCCTCGCAGTTTTCAAGATAGTAATGCAGATGGTATCGGCGACTTAAAAGGAATAATTCATCGTCTGGACTACATCAAATCTCTTGGCGTAGATGCGGTGTGGATCTCACCGTTTTTCAAGTCACCAATGAAAGATTTTGGCTATGATATTAGCGATTATCGTGATGTAGACCCTATGTTTGGTGCGATTGAAGATTTTGATGAATTGATTAACCAAGCTCATGAGCGTGATATTAAGATAATCATTGATCAAGTCCTGAGTCATACCTCAAACCAACATCCATGGTTTATTGAAAGTCGTGAAAATAAAATCAACGATAAAGCTGACTGGTATGTTTGGGCTGACGCTAAACCTGACGGTAGTCCGCCTAATAACTGGCTGTCTATCTTTGGCGGTGTTGCTTGGCAATGGGAGCCTAGACGTTGTCAGTATTACTTACATAATTTTTTGACTGAGCAGCCAGATCTTAATTTCCATAACCCAGATGTACGTAAAGCTATCCTAGATAATGTTGAGTTCTGGCTGAAAAAAGGTGTTGATGGCTTTAGGTTAGATGCAATTAACTTTTGCTTTCATGACCAACAATTAAGAGATAACCCAGCAAAGCCAGTTGCGTTACGTCAGGGAAGAGGTTTTAGCGAAGACAACCCGTATGCTTTCCAATACCACTATTATAATAATACCCAGCCTGAAAACTTGGCGTTTATGGAAGAGATCCGCGCCCTGCTTGACCGCTATCCAGGAACCGTTAGCCTTGGAGAAATAAGTTCAGAAGATTCGCTACAAACTATGGCTGAGTACACCGCAGATGATAATAAGCTGCACATGGGCTATAGCTTTGAACTTCTCACCCGCGACTACAGTGCGAAATATATTCGAGACACCGTATCTCGCCTCGAAGCTGTCATGACCGAGGGCTGGCCATGTTGGGCATTTGCTAATCATGATGTCGAACGTGTCGCAAGTCGCTGGAGTACTAACAGCGTAGTCAATAACGAACAAGTAAAAATGCTCACTGCCCTACTCGGTTCGCTACGAGGAAGTGTTTGTATGTACCAAGGTGAAGAACTTGGCCTTGGTGAAGCTGCGGTGGCATTTGAAGAGTTGCAAGACCCATACGGGATCACATTTTGGCCTAATTTTAAAGGTCGAGATGGCTGCCGTACACCAATGCCGTGGACAAAAGCCAAACCACACGCAGGGTTTTCAGAAGCTAAGCCTTGGCTCCCAGTGTCCAATGAACATAGCGAGCGAGCAGTTGATGAACAAGTACAAGATAACAACTCAACACTTAGCTACTATCAAGCATTTTTGAGGTGGCGAGGTGCACAGCCTGCACTAAAAACTGGTGAAATTGAGTTTATCGACACGCCAGAGCCGGTATTAGCTTTCTATCGAAAAGTGGATGAACAAACCTTGTTATGTATCTTTAACTTAGCAGATACCCAGCAGGCGTTCACTTTACCTGAGCTAACACTGTCAGAATGCGACGTCAAACATCAAAGTGGCAGCATTACTAACAATGTACTTCAGCTGAGCGCCTTTGGTTGTTATTTTGCTGAAGTGATTTAATACAGCTATATCAGCATAGAGCGGCGCTAAGCCGCTCTTTTTTATTTTCCGGATTTTTGTCCCTGTCCACCTCTCCGTTAGTGAGACACCTGTAAACTAGAGTTTTCCAACTTTGCTCGGTAAGCTGTTAACGCTTGTCGTAAACGGCACAAAATAGTAGCCTAAAATTGGCGACGAAGGAGCACAAGCCTGCTGCTTTGTGTCCTTGTTAGGCTTTTACTTTGCCATATTTAAAATCATAAACTTCGAGTTTGGATCACATGATTTTTTACACCACATACCCCATTGAGAATCGCCGAAATCAAAAAACTTAAAGCCCAATTCTTTACCTGATATAGATTTAACAATAAGAGAATACACCTTTGGTCTATTAGGCGATTTATCAAATCCGGTTTCAAATAATTCAATTGAAGAAGCCGCTTCTTCACCTTGTAGTAAATTCATCTCGATTGATGTGAAATATGAATTGTTTCCAACGCTTTTGGGGTTTGTCCGAACCATTTGTGATGGAATCATCACTGGACTATATGAACCAACGTTTGACCAAATATAACCCTGCTTGTTGGAAATAATGTGCCCGTAAGGTGTGCAAACTATTTGCCCCCAATTATCGAGAGGCGAAGGTAACGCAGTTACAGCTGCTTTAGGCGTGCCAATGCAATCACCGACAGGATTTGATTTAACCAAGAACGATAGTATTGATATTAAAACTAAAATTAAATATTTCACAAAACTTCCCTGAAAGCCTACGCCTCAATATAGGGCGCATAAATGCTTAGCTATACTTAGTGGCTAAGGAGCGCAAGCCAAGCGTTTTGCGTCCTTTTGAGTAAATTGTTATGTTCGTAGCCATTTGTACATGACGTAGCTATCAACTAACCCTAGATGAGCATGCTTATATGCTTTGGGAATTGTACCTATGATTTGAAACCCTAGCTTCTCCCAAAGCTTCACCGCAACTTCATTGGTAGAGACCACACTGTTAAATTGCATGGCATCAAAGCCAAGTCTTAGAGCTGTTTCCTGAGAATGTTCACACATAAGACGTGCAATGCCATTACCTCTAGCTTCGCTAGAAACCATGTATCCACAATTACATATATGGCTACTTGGCCCCATTGCATTTGGCTTGATGTAGTAAGAGCCTAGTACAGCATCATTTTCTACGAAAGCGAAAGCTTTCAGGGGAGATTCACACCATAAAGCGAAGGCTTGTTCTAGCGTCATATTTGGGTCAAAGGCATAAGTTTCCTGTGCCTGAATTACCGCTGAAAATGTTGGCCAAAACGACTCAAAATCGGCTTTTGTGATTTCCCTAATCATAAATTTCCTCCTAGAACATAACGCCGCAATACGTCCCATTTATAATTGCCTTGTTAGCTACCAACACGACAACTTTTCTTATAATTAACTTTTGGCACAAAATACTTTTCTTCCATACACACCATAGTCTTGTGGCCATTAGTACCGCGAGTCTGTTGAACTAAAAAGACCAAATCCTTTCTAACTTCAGGAAGTTCTTCATTAGCTACATTTTCCAACAAAGCAATACGAGTTTCATATTCTGAAACAACTTCTAATTTCTCATTAATCAAGTTATTAATTTGAGCAATCAACTCAATTTTTTGTTGATCGAAATCTTCTTTTTCTTTTACTAAAATATTGACTCGTTCATTTAAACTACCAATAAAGTAAACCGTTGCAGCCAAAGTAATCGCTATAGTTATTGCTGAAAATGTTAATGTCAGTTTTTCAAATCTAGTCATTTAATACTCCATTCTATACTGCATAGCTAACGCCCCGCTAAAAGGCGAGCGCCAGCGAGTCCGGTGGAGGCCACTCTTTTTGTGGCCGGAACAAATTTGAGCTGTTTGTTATGTGATCTATAGTGCACGACTTAAATCAACTTCATAGCCCGCATGCTGTAGTTCTTTTGCAATATCCATTTTCCACGCGCCACGCTCATCTAAATCGATATACACAACACCGCTAATATCATTTGGGGTTTCAACGCCACCCTTGACGAGGGCTGTAACTTTAGAGCGCCCCAATCGCCCAATGAAATATCCATGCTCAAACACTACGTTTTGACGTGCTCTCGGCTTATTTTCCTCCCCTGCTTTTGAGCCAACATCACATGGCGTATATAAAACAATAGCGTACCCAACGTCACCGTAGGACTCGATTTTTTCAATTATGGTTTTACTTGAACTTGCCTGCTCATGAAGAATTATTGGATTTAACCCAATCTGCTCAATAAACCTAGCCAAAGTTAATTTAGCTAGATCGTCGTGTCCGTGAACGATAAAAACCTTTGGATTATTACCACTCTGAGATGCGACCAGTTGAGGTTCTTTTTTCCCATCTGATTTTTTGACAACCATTTGATAACCTGCCGGTATAGATCCAAGGCCTTCATGAAATCCAGGATCAACAACTTCGTACAATTCAATGCCGCCATTGGGCATTTTTCGTTCAATAAAATCTCCCACCTCAATCAGGATATCGGGTTGCTGAATAAATATTTTATTTTTTTGAACACTGGCAGGGATGTCTGCATGCTCTTCGCCACTAGAGCGCATCACTCTTACTCTATCATTGAGCATGTCTTTAAATGACATATCTACTCCTTGATTGGTTTGACACATAACACTTTAGTATTTATACGACATACTATTTGTGTTGCATAATCGCTTGTTGGACTGAGCTGCTACTTGCTCGGTGTAACAGAGTTGGTGTTGTTTATGCTATGGGAATTTGCTTTTTAGAGACATTAGCCAAATCATTTGGTTTGAACAGCTAATCTATTATTAATTAAGCTTTCCCTACATCGCTCAGCGCTTATTATGTATTCATTACACCTAAATTTGCCTTAATAAGCAATTATATTTTTTTAGCATACGAGGCCGCTAGCCTGAGCAATTAAGCAGGTTAACTAATTGATTTTGAGCAGCTATCTAACTGCTAACTCGTTCGCTCTACTTTGATCGGTGTTGCCTCTAACTTGATTGCGCCAATTAACCGCAAGAGACCTACCTTACAATGCTAACAAGGCCATATTTGATAACCGAGCTAACATCCAACCCGTTGGGTGATACATTTTCCAGTAACTAAAATACAAAGCGCCCGATGAGGTTCATTGAGCGTTTTAATTTCAAATAGTGTCAGTCCATGCTAGGACGAGTCACTTATTCATCTCGTGCTTTAGCTGAGGTAGCTCGAGCGCTTGGTAATATAACCATCCTTGATGAATGTTGACGCCCCGACTTTGCAGATAATCCGCCTGATCCTGTGTTTCGACTCCTTCTGCAATTAGTTTCTTATCGAGCTTTTCCGCCATATCTATTACAGCCGCGAGTACTGGAGACTGAAGTGTGTCTAAGCCTATCGAAGCTACAAAGCTTTGGTCTATCTTGAGTAAATCTATTGGAAAGCTCTGTAAATACTGTAAGCCACTATAACCTGTGCCAAAATCATCAATAGCTATCTCAATGCCTGCACGCTTAAGTTCATTTAAGACCGTTTTGGTTTGTGCCTGTGTCAGCACATCTCGTTCAGTTAACTCAATGGTGAGTGATGAAATATACTTTTTTGCGCAAAGCAACGTATCAATATATCGCTTTGATCCCAGCAATAAGCCATTGACATTAAATGACACTTTAAACTTCGGTTGCTGCAATAAGATCTCGCTTAAGTCTCGTATTGCCTCTTCCACTTGGGTGATAGAAATGTCCAGTATGGTGCCATCTCTCTCGGCCTCTGGTACAAAATAAGCGGGACCCAAAATGCCTTCTAGCGGGTGGCGCCATCTGATCAATACTTCTACGCCAACAATACTTTTTGACTGAGCACATACTAGTGGCTGATAAACATTGAAAAGCTCTTCATTTGCAAGTGCTCGTAGAATTTGCGTTTTACTGCTCAGCTGACGTTTATCATAGTTAATTAACAGAAAGGTTAACCCGCCCCAAGAGCAGCAATACAAGACCCCCCACAGTAGCCCCCAGATCCATTCCATTTTGACCAAACGGTCGTCGTTTTTGGCAATGATCAAGCTTAACTGCGGCAAACTCGGGATCACGGAAATATAAGCAAATTTAACAATGCCATCGTCAAAGTGCCCTTCTACAGCTTGTCGGTTTTTAGCTGGAAAAAGTTTCTGACGGATCGGCAATGAATAATTACCGTTTAGGAAAATAGGTACGCCTGTCGTGTTATCAACTAAAGCTGCAAAATCAGTATCATGGTGAGCTGATATGTCTAACATTCTTTTCAGCCAATGATCTGGCATCAGCACGTTTACCTCATAGCCATCATCTCGAGTACGGGCAAGAACAAATGCTGGTAGCTCCAAATAATCAGTAATAATGGGGCCATAATATCTCAAACCAGACTGTTTTAAAGGCGTGCTAGTGTTAACTGGGGGAGTCAATCTTCCAAACGAATTACAGACGAGTTTTCCCTTGGGATCTATAATCCCTATTTCGCTCATACCAGGGTTTTCAAACACTAGCCTGCGCATATGATGAAGACTGTGCGGATCACAGTTTAGAGAGAGATCTACTGCATACTTGAGTGTGTCGTCAACAACGGTAAACTCTTTATCAATATCAGAGACAATTCGATTTACTACGGTAGCTAGGTTCGCTTTTGCCGTTTCCTTTAGGTGCACATAGCTAAATAAAGTCGCTATCGAAAAAACAAAACTACAAGAAAGCCAAGCAATAAAGATATTCTTTAACAACTTGCTTAAGGAGTGTGCTCCTCGCATATACTTCTCACTCCACAAAATGCGACAAGGCGCAGAGTGTAGCGTGCGTATATGACGATACTATTTCAAATTAAAAAAAGCCTTGGTATCGCTACCAAGGCTTTTTTACTTTTACAAGTTTTTGCTTGTGCCGACCTCAACACGGGTTTTTAACTTTTGGCCTGGCCTAAAAGTTACCACGCGTCGCGCAGAGATAGGAATATCTTCCCCAGTTTTTGGGTTCCTACCTGGGCGTTCCTTCTTGTCGCGAAGGTCAAAGTTACCAAACCCGGAGAGCTTTACTTGCTCGCCGTTTTCTAGCGCTGAGCGGATTTCTTCAAAAAACGCTTCAACTAAGTCTTTGGCATCTTTCTTATTGATCCCCAGTTTATCAAATAGGTGTTCAGCTATGTCGGCTTTAGTAAGCGCCATATCTAGTCCCTCAACGATGCATTGAATTGTTTGGCCAATTCGGCCACCACGTTTTCTACAACCGCGTTGATGTCTTTCTCTTCGAGTGTTCTATCAACCGCTTGCAATGTTAGAGCAATAGCTAAACTCTTATGATCAGGTTCAACACCTTGCCCTTTGTACACATCGAATAAGTTTAGGTCAACTAATTGATTTCCGCCAACTTTCTCAATGCACTCTAAAATATCGCCTATTTTTACGTCATCTGCAACTAAAATAGCAATATCTCTTCTATTTGATGGGAATTTAGAGATGCTTACCGCTTCAGGAAGCAGACGGTTTTCTAAAGCAGCCATGTCAATTTCAAACACATATGGCGTATCTTTAAGCTCTAACGGCTTTAATAGCTGCGGATGTACTGCACCGATAAAACCGACCTTTTTGCCATCTGCATAAATTGCAGCTGATTGGCCTGGGTGCAAGCCATCACTCGCTTCGGCTTTAAAGCTAAAACGTGCTTTATCATTACATAGTGTCAGTAATGCTTCTACATCGCCTTTTACATCAAAGAAATCAACCTTGCGAGAAGGAACTGACCAGTGTTCATTATGTGTATTACCATAGGCAATACCACCAATTACAGCCGTTTGACGTACACCGTTTTCTGCACTGTCATCTTTAATAAACTTCAGTCCAGTTTCGAATAAGCGAATGCGTGATTGTTGACGATTTTGGTTATAAGAAACCGCATTGATTAAGCCCGTCATCAAGCTTACGCGCATTGCCGACATTTCCACTGAAATTGGGTGTGGCAAGATTAACGCATCAGATTGTGGGTGCAACAACTGCTGAGCTTTTGGATCAACAAAACTGTAGGTGATCGCCTCTTGGTAGCCACGACTTACTAATTCATCTCTAAAACGCGCTACTGGCAAACGCGCTTCTTGATGATCTGTCATCTTTAACGCCGCGGTTGGCGCCACATTTGGAATATTATTGTAGCCAAATACGCGAGCCACTTCTTCGATCAAATCTTCTTCAATGCTGATATCAAAGCGATAGCTCGGTACTGTTGCTTGCCACTGGCCGCCTGCAAATGTTACCGATAAACCAAGACGCGTTAAGATATCAGATACTTTAGCATCTTCGATATGATAACCGATAACGCGATCTAAACGCTCACGGCGTAAAGTCACTTCACGCTCTTTTGGTAAATCTGTTTCTGATACCGCTTCAACAATCGGCCCTGCTTCACCACCAACGATTTCAAGCAGCAAACCTGTTGCTCTTTCCATTGCGTCACGCTGCAGTACAGGGTCTACACCACGCTCGTAGCGGTGCGACGCATCAGTATGCAAACCATAGCTACGCGCTTGACCCGCAATTGCCAACGGTGCAAAAAAGGCACTTTCTAATAAAATGTCTGTTGTCTGCTCATTAACACCAGAGCGCTCACCACCAAAAATACCCGCCATGGCCAATGCCTTATTGTCATCTGCAATAAGCAGCGTTGATGGCTTAAGCTTCGCCGTATTGCCATCTAATAATACTAGCTCTTCATTTTCATGGGCGTTGCGTACTTTGATCCCACCTTCGATTTGGTTTAAATCGAATGCGTGCATCGGATGGCCTAACTCAAGCAAAACGTAGTTAGTAACATCAACCACAGGGTCAATTGAGCGCACGCCACAACGGCGCAGTTTTTCAACCATCCATAATGGGGTGTCTGCGTTAACGTTAACTCCCTTGATCACTCGACCTAAGTAACGTGGACATGCTTCGCTGTTTACTAACTCAATAGCGATTTTGTCATCAATTGTTGGAGTAACTGGCGTGATAGCCACTTCTGTTACATCGATACTGTTTAGTACTCCAACTTCACGAGCAAGACCTTTGATCCCTAAACAGTCACTGCGGTTTGCAGTTAAGTCAACATCAATAGTCACGTCGTCTAAGCCAAAGTATTCGCGAATATCTTGGCCAATTGGCGCGTCCATCGGTAGCTCTAAAATACCGTCTGAACTTTCTGCCATGCCCAGCTCTTCGAACGCACAAAGCATACCATGTGATGGCTGACCACGAAGTTTCGCTTTCTTGATTTTGAAATCACCAGGCAGCGTTGCGCCCACTTTAGCAACCGCTACTTTTAAACCTACACGGCAGTTAGCGGCACCACAGACAATATCTAGTAGCTCGTCTTCGCCTACGTTTACTTTTGTTACTCTAAGTTTGTCGGCATCTGGGTGTTGTTCACACTCAACTACTTCACCGATAACAACCCCTTGGAAGTCACCAGCTACTGGGTCTACACCATCAACCTCTAAACCAGCCATTGATAATTGCTCAGATAGTGCATCAGTATCAATTGCTGGATTAACCCACTCGCGTAACCACTTTTCACTGAATTTCATACTTTTGTCGCTCTTATCTGAATTGGTTTAGGAATTTTAAATCGTTTTCGAAGAAAGCCCTTAAGTCAGTTACGCCATAACGCAACATCGTCAAACGCTCAACCCCCATACCAAAGGCGAAACCTGTGTATTTTTCAGGATCAATGCCTACCGAACGCAATACGTTCGGGTGCACCATACCGCAACCGAGCACTTCTAACCATTTACCATTTTTCCCCATTACATCTACTTCTGCTGAAGGCTCTGTAAATGGGAAGTATGAAGGGCGAAAACGAATTTCCATATCTTCTTCAAAGAAATTACGTAGGAAATCATGCAAGATCCCTTTCAGTTCAGTAAAGCTTACGTCAGTATCTACCATCAGGCCTTCAACTTGATGGAACATCGGTGTGTGTGTTTGATCGTAGTCGTTACGATAAACACGACCCGGCGAAATAATGCGTAAAGGTGGTTGCTCTGCTTCCATTGTACGGATCTGAACACCACTGGTTTGTGTGCGCAGTACCAATTTAGGATTGAAATAGAAAGTATCATGATCAGCACGCGCTGGGTGATGCTCAGGAATATTTAGCGCGTCAAAGTTATGAAAGTCATCTTCAACCTCTGGGCCAGATTTAACAGCAAATCCTAGCTCACCAAAGAATTGTTCAATTCGTTCAATAGTGCGAGTTACTGGGTGAAGGCCACCAGCAGGCATAGTACGACCTGGTAAGGTCACATCGATGGTTTCAGCGGCTAACTTCTGCTCAAGTGCTGCATTTGCTAACGCTTCACGTTTTACCGTAATCGCATCTTGTACTTGGGTTTTAGCTTGGTTAATCACTTGACCTGCGTCTTTACGCTCTTCCGGCGCTAGTTTGCCTAGCGTTTTTAGAAGACCGGTGATCTCACCTTTCTTACCAAGGTAGTTAACTCTAACTTCCTCAAGGTGCGCAATTTCGCTTGCCTGCTCTACGGCTTCGAGCGCTTGCGCTAAAATATTTTCTAAATTCATTGTCTACCTGATCTTTGCTGAGGTAATTTGCTGTTATTTAATCTCTTATGATAACTGAATTGCAAGGCGATATTCTAGCCCTGTTACAGCTTTAAAGTGGCTTTTATAAAAGGAATCGTTAACTTTCTTTGCGCTGCCATGGATGCGTGATCAAGTTTGTCTAGTACATCGAGCAGTGCTCGCATGTCACGGCTCAGCCGAGTGAGCAAAAATCGAGCACAGTCATCTGAAAGTTCAAGGCCACGCATATACGCTCTTTTTACCAATGCTTCGGCTTTGTCGTCATCACTCATTGAGCGGATCTGAAATGTCGTACCCCACGTCAAGCGCGATTCTAAGTCTGGTAACGACAGGTTTAGCATATTAGGAAGTAAGTCTGCAGTCACCACGAGACACTTACCTTTTTCGTTGAAGCGATTGAAAAAGTTAAATAATGCTTTTTCCCATGCTTCGTTCCCAGCAACCAAATGGACATCATCGATGCACACAACATCTAAGGCGTCTAAACCATCAAGCACCAAAGGACCGAAATCGAGTACTTCTCGCAATGACAACAAAATGGTGGAAAGCCCTAACTCCTGAGCTTCGATACAAGTAGCATAGAGTAAATGCGACTTGCCAGAGTCTGCTAATCCACACAAATAAGTATATTGAAACCCCGTTGAGCGCTGAGCTAGGCCATTTTTTAGGTGGCTTACTTCTAAGGAAGCTTCACCACCGAAATAAGAAGAAAATGTTTCGTCATCAGGTAATGTGACGGGCAATGCCATTTGACGTGGCGATTCCATCTTAGCGACCCACCCAGTTATATTTTAAATTACCATCATCGGCAATTTGGTAGTACGCCCTAGGGTCAACGAATATTTTAAAGCTTTGCTCTAAGCCTATTGTTTTACGCAAATCAGAAACTGTTGAAGTATGCTCAATGGCAAACTTGACAGCCGTTTTTGCTCGATAGATGACGTCAACATCCATCACTGTGCTCATAGACAATAGCCTACGCCTAGCATGCTCAACATCAGCAAAGGATAATAATTGTTCGACCGTAATCACTGTTCGGTGCACATCTTGCGTTTGATTGGGATCTATTACGTATTGCTGAGCCAAGGTACTAGATACATAATTTATCATATCAATGATCACTTGCTGTTTATCGCCAACATATTGCTCAGGTTCAAAAAGCTCTGCATCAGTATAACGCCAATCTAATTGCCAAGAGCTGGTATGAGGAGGTTGAAACAACCTTGCAGTAATCACACGTTCGGCTTCATACCGACGTGATGCAGCTTCCACTTCGTTGGAAAAGTTTCCCCATACTTCAGCAATACTAACGTTACTTCGGTCTACCAAGTCCATCAAGGGGACAACAACAGGCACTCCCCATTCATCAGCGGTATCGTAAATTAATCGTTCTAATTGGGGGTAGCTTTCTTGTGTCACGAAATCACGCTGAAAGTTGTCTTCAATTACCATCCAAATAGCAATCATAGGGCGTCGATTTCCCCAAAGAGGTAAGCCTGCTTCTCTAACCAGCTCTTCAACTTTCCCCGGCTCAAATTCAACCTTTATTTTCGTTGCGCCTTGCATGTCGTAATATTCATATCTCAACATGTAGTCCGAGATCCGCCTTAGGCTTGACTGAATTGCCGAATGGGAAAAATCGTCAGCTTTACCGGTGAGCTTTTGTAATACTTTTAACAGCGCCTGTTGGCTCGCTTTAGCCCGTGTCGCACGAGATTTATCGCTAACGGTCAGTGAAGTCTCATATAGATTTTGAACTTCAACAGCTTTTGCCGTCAAGGTAAAGCAAATAAGTGCAATAAAGATCAGCCTAATGGTCATAGAATGCAATTGTTTTATCTGTAAAGCTTGATCCTAAAACAATCACCAACGTAAAGCAAAGGCCAACATGCAATCACCAAAAGAAATTATAAAAACATGATAAATATAAGGATCTTAATCTCAAGTTCAGCGTGGTTCAAAGCTAAATGAGACCTGATTTTTACCTTGCTTCTTTGCTTCATAAAGTGCATTGTCCGCTCTTTTTAACAACGACTCAGCACTCACGCTCACCCCTTCAGCAATCACCACTCCAATACTACAACCGACCTGTACAAGCTGACCATTACTCAACAAAATATCTTGGTTAATCTCAGAGCGAATACGTTCTGTTAATCGAGATAACATGTCTGATGCAATGCTTTCATTAATAACAAACACAAATTCATCTCCACCAATCCGACATACAAAGTCATACTCCCTTACTGTCTCCTGCAATCTTCTAGCAACATGTACCAGCACTTCATCGCCACTATGATGACCATGAGTGTCATTGATTGGTTTAAAATTATCTAAATCTAAATATCCTAGGTACACATTAATTGGCTGACGAGATGAACGCGCGGATAATTTTTGTAACTCATTTAACAAATACTTTCTATTGGCAAGCTGCGTGAGATTGTCGTGATAGGCATCAAATTCCAGCTTTTCTTGAAGCGCTTTGCGTTTGTCGATTTCTGATTGCAACTCAGACAGGCTCGCTTGAAGTTCGAAGGTTCGCGCTTGTACCGTTTTTTCTAACTCTAATTCGTGTTTTCTTAATGCTTGATTGGCGTCAATTAATGCTTGCTGGTTTGCAAAAGCATCCATTGCAGAAGCGATTACATGACTCACCGTGTATAAAAGATCTACCATGCTGTCTGAGTATTCATCTTGACGGCGGTAAGACTGGAGTACAAAAGCACCTAAATGCTTGTCTTTATTCATTAATGGGAAACACAACCACTGTTTGGGAAAGCTCCCTAGCATATCGATAACACCTGTGGAAGTGAGTGCCTTTAGCGAGTGCTCGGTGTAATTTTTTACGCTATCTGAACTAAGCGCATAATAGGTCAGCGTCTTGTTTAACTCAGCTGTAGTTAAATTATTTAACTCTTCTAGTGAAATACTATCCTTGACGTCATGAAAATAAGGAAACTCAAATGAGCCATCTTGACGTTGCAACACAACATAAAAATTATCGGCATAGGTAATTTTTTGCACAATACAGTGAACATTTAATAAAAAATGCTCCAAAGACTCACTTGTATTTAAGCATGATACGATGTCTGTCATGCTATCAATTACCTCTGGAAGTTCTGCCATCATCGAGCACCTTCTTTTAATTCGTTATCCATCGTCAAAAAGCTTAACTACCCGATGTAGAAATTGCCAGAAATCCGCCTCATTTTTATAAAGTTAAGCCTTCGCTTTTAATCCATGAGGTAAAGCTTTAAAATTGATGTTAGTAACCCAGAAGGAATAAGTAATGAAATATTTACACACCATGGTTCGTGTAAGCGATCTAAATGAGTCACTTAATTTTTATTGTGATCTATTGGGGCTTATTGAGGTAAAACGGTATGACAGTGAGCAAGGTCGTTTTAGTTTGATTTATCTTGCAGCTCCTGAGCAAGCAGAGCAAGCGCGAGAAGGCTTTTCACCCACGATTGAGCTAACCTACAACTGGGATCCCGAAAAATATGATGGCGGTCGTAATTTTGGGCACTTGGCTTTTGCCGTTGAAAATATTTACGATCTTTGCCATAAACTGCAAGAAGCCGGCGTAATTATAAATAGGCCTCCTCGGTGCGGCCACATGGCCTTTATCAAGTCACCTGATGGTATATCTATCGAATTACTGCAACAGGGTGATGCACTACCACCACAAGAGCCGTGGAAATCGATGGAAAATACAGGTAGCTGGTAACGTAACGCCCAGCTGTCGTGATTCGAAAAATAGCGTTAATGCCGCCCGTTAAACACTCAACGATTAGCGCTCATGTTGTAGTTAAAATTGATGTTGCACGTTAGCATGCACTTGGCACCACTGTAGTTTGATTTTTCAGTAGACTAAATGATAACTTTTTAGCAATGTCACAAGTTGCTTTTTAAATAACTCAGAGTCTAGTGCATGTTGTAGTAACGTAAATTCTGCTTTGAGTGACTCTGGTGCCATAATCGCTCGGTAATATGTCTCATGTGGATTTTGAGAAAAGTAAAACACCTCTTTCCAACCATTTTTAGTGGCTAAATACTCTGTGGTCGAGCGGCTGACAATGGCAACATTAACCCGTTTTTTCAACACCATTTCAAGCAAGGCTTCCTCAGAATTAACATCTACTCTTTGCACTTTTGAATATTCATTTTTTTGATCAAGGTATCGATAATAGTAACCAGCGATTGTACCGACCAAATTGCCAGACAACGAGCTTGGATGATAATATTCAAACGGATGTTCAATATGCGATACGAATTCATCCGTGTCATACATTAATGGGCTGCTCCAAAGGTACTTCTGTTTTTTTATGTCCCCAAACCAAGCTGGGTTAACCCCTAATATAAAGCCTGGTAACTGTGCTTCTTGAAGCAGTTTATCCAGACGCTTGCGGGGAATAAATCGCAAGTCAAACTGTAGCTCAGTCGCATGGCTATTTATCAGCCTGACAATATCAAAATAGAGGCCTTCACGAGCGTCTAAGTCTGTGATGTATGGCGGCTTATTATGATACACATATAGTGTCTGTTGCAGAGCGCTATATGCTGGAAACGACCCTAACAGAAATAGAAAAATAGAAAGAAAAGCTATCTTTAACACCACAGGCCTCATCACTTACACCAATTATCTTAATTACGTGATCTATTTTGAGGCGGGAAAATCTTGTCAATAACTCCGCTACCGCGTTCTACTCTCGCTATGGTATCTACATCCAAGTAAGCAAGGAAAAAGTCTTATTTAGTTGTTCTAAATAAGAAATTTTTAACGCGGTTAGCGTCAGATTTACACTTTCAAATTGAGCAAGTATTAAGTCTAATTGGTATTATATTATCAATACAGCCTAGCCTCTTTTGAGTAAAACTGTCACATCATTCTCTGGGTAACGAAAAAGGAGCTCATAAAGCTCCTCAAACATTATAGTCGATTACCCTTTTATAGCTAATTGCAGCTCCCCGCGTTATACGATACTTTGATTGATGCACCAGCTGGGGCACCTGATACTTTTATATATCCCCAATACGAAGATTGTGCACCGAGCTCGATACATTCAACATTACCTTGATTAAAAGAGCTAGCCTCCACATTGCTACCATTTGGCCATCCCCCATTACTGTACTCAAGCCCCAAGTCACCGCTGCCATGGGCAGTTTGTATTACAATTGATTGCTGTGCACTTACATTTTCAAGGCTAAACCACATTGGATCTTGGCTACCTAGACACACCGTTTTACCGGCTGTTAATCTGCCATTGGATATACTACCTTGAGACTTGCACATATCCTCAACCGTTGACTTAGTTTGGATCGCTCCTAATAACTGAACATTTTCAAAGCGATTGTAACCATGTAGCATAAGGTAATAAGTGCCGGCTTCCGGGGTAGCAATTTCGCATATTTCTTCGTTACCAGATTTATAAGGCCGGCAATCGAATTCATTGAATGTTGGCGCTGTTCCCGCTTTTACATACAGATCAACATCTCCTGTTCCTCCAGATGTCGTCAAAATTAATTTGTCTACACCCGCAGCAACGTCAATGGAAAAGGTAAGTTGYTCATCTTGTTCACCTGAAATAATTACTGGACTTCCTGAACGTAACTTTTCTGATGACGCTGCACTTATGGAAGCAATCGTATTACTTACATGACTTAAACCGGCAGGATCCATAACCGTAAGACTTACTTGATACTCACCAGGTTGAGTATAGTTATGTGTGGGATTAGCGATGTTGCTCTCACTACCGTCTCCAAAACTCCAAAGATACGTTAATGTGTCACCATCTGGATCTATGCTTCCTTGACTAGAAAACTGAACGGCTTGATCAGCAGTCCCTGTATATGGGCCATTAATTTGTGATGTCGGCGCGCTATTTTGTCCGCCATCAACCAAACTATTACACCATTGCACAAATTCAGACTGATACTGAGACGCCCAACGATTGACACGCTCTTGATAACCATCCCAATTTGCGGTTCTGGTTTCTTGTCGCATTGCCTTTACTTCATCAAAGTGTCTTTCGTACATAAATCTGACACCTAAATATCCCCAACGATAGATCCTATCTTGGTCAAATCCATCGTAAGTGGTGCTAAAGATTTCAGCTAGCGTATAAGTGGAGCCATCTTGAATCGTATCGATAGCAGCTTGATTGTCGTTAAGGTTTGCGATGTATTCAGCAACCCCTTCACTCCACCACACGATTGGTTTGGTTGGGGCATTAAATCCTCCATACAAGTCAAAACGACCATCAAGGTAATGCACATACTCATGCTCTAAGTTCCAGATGTAGTGTTCGGGTTTAGCATAGCTTGCCTCGTAAGCAACAAAGTTGGCAATATTATTCACATCGCTTGGATCCCCTTCCAGATACATACCACCATTGTCTGTGCTTATTTTAAAAATGGCTTTAGCATATTTTTTATAGTCTGAACTACTGTTAAAGATATTAACCTGAAGAAAATCATTGTTATCGTCTGCTACGGGTAAGCGACCTGTCTCAAGCATATCGTGGAAACGCACTTCCTCTGCTTCCATTTTTTCACAAGCAGATGTAAGCTGTACGGGTGTTAACTCTTGTGCACGTATTTTAATGGTGTCGCTACAGCTATGCTGCTGTGACAGAACTTTCGCTTCTAGCTCTTTGTCAAAGTCACAAATATTAAACTTACTACAATCCGAGTAATACGTTGCAACATCAGCCGCAGCCAACCATACTCCATCCCCAAAGCCATAGCTCTCATAGCGTGAAAATAGTGAGACTAGTTGATTGTCTACGTTGTCTTGTATTGCTGCACCATCATACAGCTTTAGTCTTGCCAGTTCGCTTGCAGCATTGATAATGAGGTACTGTGAATCAGAGTTTATCATCCAAGTTTGCGCCGTAAAGTTACCTAATAATTGGACTAGCTCTTGATCATTTTTTACCTGCGCTACGAAGTTACTATTCCATTGTCCACGATATAAAATCGTAAAAATGCCATTTACCGCGCTTCGCATATTCCATTTCTGCCCATAGCTTTCATTCCATTTTGCTAGCCAAGCCTTCACTACTGGCAGGTAGCTGTCTTGCAACTCAGACGAGTCCATGGTGATTATTGCTTCGCTTAGGACTTTGCCATGTGCATCATTGTCATCGTAAAAGTGGCTATTATTTACAAACGCATCCAAAGCCTCTTTCACAGCAGGCTTTACCCAAGTTGCAAAACTCACTTGGTCGTTATAAAACTCAACGTAAAAACCAGCACGAATAAATAAGTATAAAGCTTCAAGATCAGAGCTACCGTTGCCAGCGTAGCTCTGAGAAAGCGCTTTTGTGCTTTGCGCAGCAGCATACATTTTATCAGAAGTAAACACTTTTGATTGAATACTGCTTTCAGCCGAAAATAGCGCATTGATACAACTTGCCCCTTGCAGCTTGACTTCAGCAACAATTTGACTGCTGTTGGCATTTGCCAGACTAGCTAAGTCGCAAACGCTTAACTGCTCGCTGCGGTCAGCATTAAATGTATTGACTTGAGAAGTTTGTGCGGCGAGTAATGGGCTAACTTGCATAGCTTCACTCTCGGCGACCGGCGCTTTATCCCGTTTAGCGTTGTGTTCATGACCATGCGAGATATTAATTTTTGCCTGGCTCGACGCCTCTAATGGCTTAAATAATCGCTCTGACTCTTGATGGGCGTTTACCGCTCCTGCCATTGCTAACGCGACCATGACTGACGTAAATTTTGTTGTTTTCATAAGTTACCTTTATGTTGTGTATCCAAACCCAACGGGTCTATCCGATTGGGTTTTATTTTTCTAACATTAAATACACAATGTATACAATATATTTTATATAACATTATGGAATAGTGAGGTGATTTATATCTTGGTTGGAGGGGCTCAAATGCACGAAGTAGAAATCACAATACCACCTCCGCCGTTTCCAAAAAGGAAACCATTATCGCGTACTACAGCGTTAGTTTTGCTTGAATAGAGCTGCTTTTGATGTATAAATTTGCCATATATTAAGAAATCACTTCTGGCTAGAGCAATATTGCGCTGAGGCACCTAAGTTGACTAACTAACTGCTTATCCCGACCTAAAGTTTGAGCATAAGCTCAGTTATAATTTGTCATTGAGACTATCGGATTACAGTACATATCAAGTTTCGAGCATTTAAACCCAACCCTTGGTTAAATAAAGATAAATCGGTTAACTGACGGTGGTGAGGAATAGAAATTTACAGAAAAGGAGAATATTTTAAATTTTATCTATTTGGGCGATGGCACCTGATGATATTTTAACTCTAATTTTACAGCTTGAAAGCGAAATAGAATAAATACCATCCGTTGGCTTCTGCACTAATAGGTGCTGAAGTCCCAATACTAACTCATCAGTCTCACTTTTCATTTGCGTGTTTCGTGAGTCTATGAACTCCTTTCCCTGCTTCAATGCTTTATCAAGCACGACCGAAGCGACCTGCTGAGTAGATTTACTTTTTAAAGTCTTGATAAGTGCACTTTTTAATAAACTCATGCTAATCCTATAAATAAAGATACCGATCCATATCACAATGCTTAGGGATCGGTGTCTAATTGGTTTTGGGAACAAATAAAGTGTAGCAAGCACAGCAAAAAAGTCTAAAGTAAATTCGTTTCAAACTGTGTCAATTGTTACATCATCGGCTAATTAACTTGCATGCAAATTTATCCCCGATTCACACTCTGTGGCTAGGTACTCAACTATCGCCAAAAAGCTAAAATGCCTCATATTCATCAAACCTGACTTCAAATACCTTATACTTTTTTAGCCACAAGTTTTATGTGAACTTTATACCAATTTGCTTAATTAAGTAGTCTATTTTGAGGCGAGAAAATCTTGTCGATAACTCCGCTACCGCGTCCTGCTATCGCTAAGGTATCTACATCCGTGTAGACAAGGCAAAAATTTTGATATTTAGTTGTTCTAAATGAGAAATTTTTAACGCTGTTAGCGTCAGATTTACTCCTTCAAATTGAGCAAGTCTTAAGTCAAATTGGTATTAACACTCCCTACCTAAAGTTTAAGTCAATAAAGCGCGGATAAATGATTACACTGCTCAATAATCTGCTTTTCAGAAAATAGCTGCGGTATAAAATATAATAAACTACTAGGAAGCTGGGATGCTGAGCGTGGCGCCGAAGTGAAATTTGTTACGGCTTCCAGCTCATGAAACGCATCGTGCCATGTCGGAACGGCCTTGCGTAATTGCTCATAGCATATTGTATTTATCTCAAAATTCTCGAAGTATTCATCGATTAAGCAAAGCGGCTGGTTGAGATTAAGAGAATCAAGCAATTCTCGAGAAAAACGCTGCTGAGCTGGATTAGCGTCATTAAAAAAGTGTCCTGGCAAGTTATGGCCGATAATTAGGTCTTTACTCTCAAACAAGCTATTGGTGTACAACAAAGCAGTAAGAACGAGGTATGTGTCGTACCTAGCCAAGCTAACCCCTTGGAGAAGTGCGCTATGCTTGCTGAGATCCACTGTTGATCTTGGTCGTAGAGTGCGCCAAAACTCATGCTTTTGACTGGGTAACTCTTGATGAATTCCTGTGCTTGCTAGCCTCTCGTTCCAACTTGATATAAAAAGCTCAAATCCTTCAGTTTTAAACTGTTCCATTTCAAATGGCACATGTACCTCCTCATTTTTGTTCCGTGTCAAGGATTAACACAAACCCTAGAAGGTTTTGCATAATTAGCAATTACATGACATTACAGCTAAGTTCTGAGTGAGCGTTCAGACTCGTTTAAGTTCAGTGACTGAGATACGGGGTAAGAAGCTACATCAATTAACCGGATTAATACCAATTAATCTTGATAAACGAGAAGAGGTTGTTGACAACATCGCATTAAGTGAACACCTGTGCATCCATATTCATAGAGGTGAGGAAGAGGTATGACAAGGTGGGTAACAAAAAAGCCCGTATTTTTCAAAATACGGGCTTTTAATTGAAAAGGATTACTTGTATTCAACCTCGATGATTTCATACTCAACTAGGCCATTTGGCGTTTGAATATTCACTGTATCATCTAGCTCTTTGCCAATTAATCCACGCGCAATTGGAGAGTTAACAGAAATTAAGTTATTTTTAATATCTGCTTCATCATCACCAACAATGCGGTAGCTAACTTCTTCGTCCGTATCCACATTAACGATAGTAACCGTACTGCCAAAAATAACCTTGCCGTTATTTTGCATTTTAGTTACATCAATTATTTGTGCAGTTGAAAGTTTCGCTTCAATTTCTTGAATACGGCCTTCACAAAAACCTTGCTGCTCTCTTGCTGCATGATATTCAGCGTTTTCTTTCAAATCGCCGTGTTCACGTGCTTCTGCAATGTCTGCAACAATTTTTGGGCGAACAACTTTTTTTAAATGATTCAGTTCTTCACGAAGCAATTCTTCGCCTCGCACTGTCATCGGAATTGATTGCATAAGTATCTCACTCATCGCCAGAGCATATGCTCTGGCTTTGTTCTTTTTAGTTCAAACGCTGGTGTAATTCTTGAACAGAGTTTACAGAGCTTCTGTCGTCAGCTGCATTCGCTGTACAGTTTGCAAACGCTGCATTTAGCGTAGTGGTGTAGTTAGTCTTATGCTGAAGTGCACCACGACGTAACACCTTCGAGTCTTCTATAGCTTGGCGACCTTCGGTCGTATTAACGATATAGCTGTACTCACCATTCTTGATACGGTCAAGAATATGAGGACGGCCTTCGAATACTTTGTTTACGCGACGTACTTCAATACCCGCTTCTTCAAGCGCTTTCGCCGTACCATTCGTTGCATCTAGCTCAAAACCAATGGCTTTCATTGTCTTAGCCAATTCAACGACGCGTGCCTTATCACCATTACGCACAGATAGTAGCGCGCGGCCGCCACGTGGTAAAGTATTTGATGCACCTAATTGGGCTTTTGCGAATGCTTCGGCGAAGTTTTCACCAACACCCATCACTTCACCCGTAGAGCGCATCTCTGGACCACGCATTGGGTCAACACCTAAGAATTTAGCGAATGGGAGTACAACTTCTTTCACGCTATAATAAGGAGGGATAACTTCTTTTGTTACACCCTGGCTTTCAAGAGACTGCCCAACCATACAACGCGCTGCTACTTTTGCCAGTGCAACACCCGTTGCCTTCGAAACAAACGGTACTGTACGTGCTGCACGAGGGTTAACCTCGATTAGGTATACTTTGCCATCTTTCACAGCAAACTGAGTATTCATTAGACCCACAACACCAAGCTCTAGCGCCATGTCACGTACTTGCTTGCGCATAACGTCTTGAATATCTTGCGATAGAGAGTGTGCTGGTAATGAACATGCTGAGTCACCTGAGTGAACACCCGCCTGCTCGATGTGCTCCATAATACCGCCAATGATCACGTTTTCACCATCACAGATAGCATCAACGTCAACTTCGATTGCATCATCTAAGAAGCGGTCAAGAAGAACTGGTGCTTCGTTAGATACAGATACCGCCTCAGTCATGTAACGACGTAAGTCATCTTCGTCATATACGATTTCCATAGCACGACCACCGAGTACGTATGATGGACGAACAACCAATGGGAAACCGATCTCTTGAGACTTAGCAACCGCTTCTTCTAGAGAAGTAACTGTCGCGTTCTCAGGCTGAAGAAGGTCAAGACGTTCAACGAGTTGCTGGAAGCGCTCACGGTCTTCTGCACGGTCGATTGCATCTGGAGAAGTACCRATTACTGGCACACCATTCGCTTCAAGGTCACGTGCTAGTTTAAGTGGTGTTTGACCACCGTACTGAACGATAACACCTTTTGGCTTCTCAACACGTACGATTTCTAGCACATCTTCAAGCGTGATTGGCTCGAAGAATAGACGGTCAGACGTATCGTAGTCGGTTGAAACGGTTTCAGGGTTACAGTTAACCATGATAGTTTCATAGCCATCTTCACGCATTGCAAGTGCAGCATGAACACAACAGTAATCAAATTCGATACCTTGACCGATACGGTTAGGGCCGCCGCCGATAACCATGATCTTGTCTTTTTCAGAAGGTGCTGCTTCACATTCTTCATCGTAAGTTGAGTACATATAAGCGGTGTCTGAACTAAATTCTGCTGCACATGTATCAACACGCTTATACACAGGTAGAATTTCTAACTGATGACGCTTCTTGCGGATTTCTTTTTCAGAAACACCTGCAATCTCAGCGATGCGCGCATCAGCGAAACCTTTGCGCTTGAGGCGACGAAGGAAATCTTTGTTAAGACCAGCAAGACCCGCTTCTGCGATCTTAGTTTCATCTTTAATGATGTCTTCAATCTGCACTAAGTACCAGCGATCAATCTTGGTTAACTCAAATACATCTTCAACGCTCATACCGTGACGCATTGCATCTGCAATGTACCAAATACGCTCTGCACCTGGCTCACGTAACTCACGAATGATGGTTTCTTTTGCGTTTGGCGCATCAAGTGCAACAATCGGGTTGAAACCTGTTGCACCCACTTCTAAACCACGAAGTGCTTTGTGAAGAGACTCTTGCTGGTTACGACCAATCGCCATAACCTCACCAACAGACTTCATCTGAGTCGTTAGACGGTCATTTGCACCAGCGAACTTCTCAAAGTTAAAACGAGGGATTTTGGTAACAACGTAGTCAATTGAAGGCTCGAATGACGCCGGTGTCGCGCCACCAGTGATGTCGTTTTGTAGCTCATCAAGCGTGTAGCCCACAGCCAATTTTGCTGCAATTTTCGCGATTGGGAAGCCCGTTGCTTTTGAGGCTAGTGCAGATGAACGAGATACACGAGGGTTCATCTCAATGATAACCATACGGCCATCCTTTGGATTCACACCAAATTGAACGTTTGAACCACCTGTTTCAACACCAATTTCACGTAGTACCGCCATCGAAGCATTACGCATTAGCTGGTATTCTTTGTCAGTTAATGTTTGTGCTGGTGCAACAGTGATTGAGTCACCTGTGTGAACACCCATGGGGTCAAAGTTTTCAATAGAACATACAATGATGCAGTTGTCGTTTTTGTCACGAACAACTTCCATCTCATACTCTTTCCAACCTAGTAAGCTCTCATCAATTAGAAGCTCATTAGTTGGTGAAAGGTCTAAACCACGTGTACAGATTTCTTCAAATTCTTCCATGTTGTAAGCAACACCGCCACCGGTACCACCCATGGTGAAAGAAGGACGGATGATACATGGGAAGCCAATACGCGTTAGCACGTCTTTTGCTTCATCCATTGAGTGTGCAATCTCTGCGCGAGGACACTCAAGGCCAATGTTTTTCATCGCGATATCAAAACGCTCGCGGTTTTCTGCTTTGTCGATTGCATCTGCCGTCGCACCAATTAACTCTACATCGTGCTTAGCAAGTACACCATGCTTGTCTAAATCAAGCGCACAGTTTAGTGCTGTCTGACCACCCATCGTAGGAAGAACCGCATCAGGCTTTTCCTTTTCGATGATCTTTTCCACGACTTCCCAGTGAATTGGTTCGATGTACGTTGCATCAGCCATTTCAGGGTCAGTCATGATCGTTGCAGGGTTCGAGTTTACAAGAATGACTCGATATCCTTCTTCTCTCAGCGCTTTACAGGCCTGAGCACCAGAGTAGTCAAATTCACAGGCTTGGCCGATAACAATTGGGCCTGCGCCCAAAATTAGAATGCTTTTTATGTCAGTACGTTTTGGCATTATTACTCCGGTCTAATTAAGCGTTGCGAGATTGCATTAATTCAATGAAATGGTCGAATAACGGTGCTGCATCATGTGGACCTGGGCTTGCTTCTGGGTGACCTTGGAAGCTAAACGCAGGCTTGTCAGTACGATGGATACCTTGCAGTGTGCCATCAAACAAAGACTTGTGCGTTGCACGTAGATTATCAGGAAGCGTTGCTTCGTCAGCAGCGAAACCATGGTTTTGTGCTGTGATCATCACAACGTCACGATCTAAGTCTTTAACCGGGTGGTTGCCACCATGGTGACCAAACTTCATTTTCACTGTTTTTGCACCAGAAGCGAGTGCTAATAACTGGTGGCCTAAGCAGATACCGAAAATAGGTGTGTCTGTTTCTAAAAATGATTTTATCGCGTCAATGGCATAAGTACATGGTTCAGGGTCACCAGGACCGTTTGATAGGAAGATGCCATCAGGGTTGAGTGCTAGGACATCAGCAGCGGAGGTTTCTGCTGGAACAACTGTTAGTTTACAGCCTCTGTCAACTAGCATTCTAAGAATGTTCTTTTTCACACCAAAGTCATAGGCAACAACATGAAACTTTTCATCTTCAGCGCGAAGTGTTTTAAAACCTTCGCCCAGAGTCCAGCTTGATTCACGCCATTCAAACTGAGTTTTTGTTGTCACTACYTTTGCTAAATCCATCCCTTTTAAGCCAGGGAATGCTTGCGCAGCTTCTAGCGCTTGTTGCTCGTCAACTTCATCACCTGCGATAATACAACCATTTTGGGCTCCTTTATCACGAAGAATGCGAGTGAGTTTACGAGTATCAATATCTGCTATCCCTAAGATATTGCGTTCTTTTAAGTAGTCACTTAATGACTGTTCATTACGGAAATTACTCGCAAGCAGTGGTAAGTCACGGATCACTAGGCCTTTTGCCCAGATTTTGTCCGCTTCCTCATCTTCGCTGTTAGTACCGGTGTTGCCGATATGTGGGTAAGTGAGCGTAACGATTTGTTCCGCGTATGAAGGATCCGTTAAGATCTCTTGATACCCCGTCATTGACGTATTGAATACTACTTCACCGACTGACATACCGTCAGCACCGATAGCAGTACCACGAAAAACCGTGCCGTCTTCAAGGACTAACAGAGCGGATTTAGTCAAGTTAACCTCCTAGATAGTAAAAAACGGGCGAAAGCAAAACGCTCAACATCCCGTCTACAAAGCGCTTGGTAACACGCAGTTATTAAAATTTTGGCAAATTCGTTATAGTCTACAGCATGAATCACATTTCGTCTAATTAAAATCACCAAAATTACAAAAATAAGCCTTTAAACTCTTTTTTTACTTTAAAGCCGCAAAATGATATGCTTACTTCTTTAAATCTAGGACATCTTGCATATCGTAAAGGCCTGCTGGTTTATCTTTTAACCATTGCGCAGCCCTTACAGCGCCTGATGCAAAGGTCAATCTCGATGCAGCTTTATGTGTTAATTCGAGTCTTTCCCCCATTGTTGCAAAGTAAGCGGTATGTTCACCTACTATATCACCCGCTCTAAGCACCGAATAACCAATCTCATGTTGTGATTTCGCTTCATGGCTGTGACTTCGGTCATAAACCGCAACATCGTCATGCTGCCAGCCTTTAGCTTCTGCTATCGCTTCACCAATAGCCAGTGCGGTACCTGACGGAGCGTCGATTTTGTGGCGGTGGTGTGCCTCAAAGATTTCAATGTCCATCTCGTCAGCAAGCTTCTGTGCCGCTGTTTGCACTAAATTAAGGAGAAGATTAATACCCACACTATAATTACGAGAAAAGACAATAGGTATTTCCTTTGCAGCCTCAACTAGCAGTTCCATTTCAGTTGTAGTAAGACCTGTGGTACCGATCACCATTGGCTTTTTAGCAGCAATCGCGGCTGATAGGTGTTGCTTCATTCCCTCAGGTAAAGTGAAGTCTATTAATACATCAACATTTTCAAGCGTATCTTGTTCAGAGCTAAAACGAATATTTGTGTCTGCCTTTGGCTGCAATTGATTAATTGCTTTGTCAAGGTATTGTGAACTTTCTCGAACGAAAGCGCAGACCAGCTCAGCTTGTTGCGATAAATAACAAGCTTCAATTAATGCAAGCCCCATTCTGCCATTCGCACCATAAATACCTATTCTTGTCATGTGTCACCCTTATTTTTACGATATTAATTATCCGAATGGTAGCAATGATGGCTAACCGGATATGTAGAAATGCGTTTTTGCAGGAGTAGAGTTTACCGTATCTGTATGTCATAGTCAGTCAAGTTGAAAATAATAAAACATTAGACTTTAGACGTCTAAACATATAAACTGCCGCGTTCGCTAACCTATTTGGATTGAAAAAACTTCATCTTATTAGGCGTGTTCTGCGGTTTTACAGTCAATTATTGGCTGTGCTTTATGTTGGGGAGTGCTATGCAACCAAATTACAATCAAACAAAGGCAAAACTATCCTTATTGCCACTGTTGACCTTTGTAGGGATTTTTCTTGGCGCAGGATTGTATTTACAATCACAGGGCGTCGACTATGCGTTTTATCAATTAAAAGCGCCCGTTGCGATTCTACTCGCCATTGTTTTGGCTTTTTTACTCAATAAAGATACCATAAACCGCAGTGTCGAAACGTTTATTCGAGGCGCTGGACACAGCAACATCATCACCATGTGCCTCATCTATTTATTGGCAGGTGCTTTCTCAGCCGTTGCAAGTGCAACAGGTGGTGTTGATGCTGTGGTTAACGCAGGTTTGTCACTTATTCCTCCTGCGTTCCTATTACCTGGCCTTTTCCTTATTTCCGCTGTCGTCTCTACTGCAATGGGAACTTCCATGGGCACGATTGGTGCGATTGGCCCTATTGCTGTTGCAGTGGCGATGAAAACGGGGATCGACCCTGCACTGATGGCCGGCACTATAGTATCGGGTGCAATGTTTGGCGATAACTTATCTATTATTTCTGACACCACAATTGCAGCCACACGAACCCAAGGCTGTGAAATGAAAGATAAATTTAGAGAGAATCTAAAGATAGCCCTACCTGCTGCGTTGTTGACTGTCTTGCTATTGGTATTTTTAACCCCTGAGCCGCAGGTTGTAGAAACCAAACCGTTTGATTGGTTATTAGTTTTACCCTATGCGTTTATCTTGGTCTTGGCAGTGATTGGGATTAATGTTTTTGTTGTTCTTTTTAGTGGTATTGTGTTTGCTGGCTGCATAGGTTTTGTGGGTGACTACCAAGGCGCAGCGTTCCTAAATGACGTCTACAAAGGCTTCAGTGATATGCAGGAGATTTTCTTACTATCTATGTTCATTGGTGGCCTATCCGAGTTTATTCGTATCAATGGCGGCCTCGATTTTTTAGCAAAGCAAATCCAAAAAATTACCAGTATCATTGCTAAATGGCACCGCCAAGTCGCTGATCAACTCGGTATTGCAGCGCTTGTATTAACCAGTAATCTATGTATTGCAAATAACACTGTAAGTATTATTGTTGCTGGCCCTGTTGCTAAAAAGCTAGCTGAAGACGGAAACATTTCAGCTAAGCGCTCTGCAAGCTTACTCGATATTTTTGCGTGCGTTATGCAGGGTTCTTTACCCTATGGTGCACAGGCACTGTTACTCGGGGCAACTTTTAAAATCAGCCCGTGGGATGTATCTAGTTCATCTTATTACTGTTTTATTCTGGCGTTCACTGCCATTTGTGTTATTTGCCTAAGAAGAAATAAAGCATAATTTATTTACTTTAAGCGCCCAACTTAGGGCGCTTTTGTTATACTTTCATTTTTAATGTTATCCGAATTAATAAATGAAACTCAATACGCTCATTACTTTATCCTCACTTGCTGTTAGCTCACTTAGCTATGCCGCTGATTGGAGCACTACACAGCTGCACGTCAACCACGGCGACTTTAAAAATCCCTTTAGCAAAAATGAAGCAACCACAACCGTTTATTCGCTTCAACATGCTTCAGGCTATCGCTATGGTGATAACTTCTTTTTTATCGATTACAGTAAAGATGATCTCACTGATGACTATCAAGATGGTGACTTTTATGGGGAGTGGTATTCAAGCTTCTCCATGTCAAAGATTGCTGATTTTAAGTCTTCTTTTGACGCTATAGCTGACGTTAGCCTAACAATGGGCTTCAATGCAGCTGGAGATGCTAAAGTGATGAAATACTTACCTGGTGTCAAAGTGAACTGGAACTTTGAAGGGTTCAACTTTTTCTCATCTACATTTACTCTCTATCAAGACGATAGCCAAGGGATCAGTCATGGCGGCGCTCCTAAGGAAAGTGATAGTTGGATGATAGATCTTGCATGGGGCTATCCTTTCAAAATAGGCGAACAAAAGTTCTATCTTACTGGCCATGTAGAATATATCGGCGAGCGAGAAAACGAGCTCGGTAATGATGTTAAAGGCTGGCTGCTCGCACAACCAATTCTTCAATGGGATCTCGGCTATGCGATGGGGATGCCAGATAATCAGCTGATGTTAGGTGTGGAATGGCAGTATTGGCACAACAAACTTGGTACAGATACCAACGAATCCGTTCCACAATTACACCTTGCATGGACTTTCTAAACCCAGTACCCATGATGCAGCGGCTACTAGCGTTTATGCTTCTTGTAGCCGACACTGAACTAAATTCCCTCTTGGCACCAAGACAAAACGAGATCTAGAGACTGCTTATTATCATCTAGTTTTCTGAAACTTAGCTTCTTATAAGTGGCGAAATCTTGATATAGCGTAGTTAGTTTCGGCAACTGTAGCAGTGACACATACCTTGTTATGTTGTGGTGATACTCTGTTTTCATAAGCATAGGAAGGGAGTCTAATAAAAAAACTTGCTGTTCTTGATTCAACTCAGCAACCTGCTCTGCTCTTTTAACAGTAAGTTCTTGCCACATTAATACTGTTATTAACTCACTGTCTTGGGTTTGATCAACGCGCATTTTCACTGTATTGACATAACGCTGATAGCCCTGCCATTGTTTTGACGCAATATAGCTATTGAGTAGGTTCAGGCCAACATAGCTAGCCTCATAGTTCTCCCCCGACTTTTGATGGTGTAGAAACGCCAGCCGATACAACTCAGCCGCTTTTTCATAATTTGCCCGATCAAAATATACGTTCGCTAAATTATTATGTAACGCTGCTTTAATATGTTCCTCTTCCCTATACTCGATAAGAGCTCTATCAAGAATCTCTTCAGCTTCATCCAACTGACCCGCTGTCCGATATAGTACAGCTAAGTTATTTATGATCTTTTGCTTTTGTTCATTTGTCGAAAATCGAATTGCACATTCATAGCTCTTCTCTGCCAGCTCAAATTTACCGGTCCTTCTAAAATAAATAGCAAGATAAGTGGCTATTTCACCTTTCTCATAGTTTAAATAATGTAACCAATCTTTATTTTCTGAGAAAAGGTTAATAATACTTTTGATTAACTCAACATCGTTTGCTCTAATTCCTGACTTGAGGCCGGCTAAATGAATTTCGTATAACCCTTTTGAAGGGGTTTTAGGCAGGACTGGCTGTACCTTGGTATATATTTCCAAAGCTTCGCCCGGATTAGACGCGTTTGCTCCCTGAATAGCCTGTAGTGTCTTGAATAGCTCGTTAGGCGTTAACACAACAAATGCAGAAAGCAATAATGCAACCTGTAGCACACAAATACTCCTATCGCGCCAGCTTAAACAATTATAATGAAGCTTAGTAGTTTACATCAAACTTATCACATAAAAGAGTAAAAATCTGACTCGACAATGAAGTTGATATTGTAGTGGGATCGAGTTTACCTCGCGATGTTACATAGTAGACTGTTTTATTCTTTTTGTTTGGCAAGCACAACAGCTCGGCGAGTAAACCGCCTCTTCCCTGTCCAGCACTTTGCTGGTGTTGTGGTGGGTGCGAGTTTACCTCGCGATGTTACAAAGTAGGATGTTTTTATTCTTTTTGTTTGAGAGACCCAACAGCTCGGCGGGTAAACCGCCTCCTACCAGTGCTGCACTTTGGTGGTGTTGTGGTGGGAGCGAGTTTACCTCGCGATGTTACGAAGTAGGATGTTTTTATTCTTTTTGTTTGGCAAGCCCAACAGCTCGGCGGGTAAACCGCCTCCTACCAATGCAGTACTCTGTTGATGTAGTGGTGGGAGCGAGTTTGCCTCGCGATATTACAGAGTAGACTGTTTTATTCTTTTTGTTTGATAGACCCAACAGCTCGGCGGGTAAACCGCCTCCTACCAGTGCTGCACTTTGTTATGTCGTGGTGGGAGCGAGTTTACCTCGCGAGGTGTTTATTACTTTTCGAGGTGTTGATTATCTTGTGAGGTTTTCTTTTCAAATCCCATATAGCAAAAAACCGTCGTATTGCTGCAACGGGTTTGACGTACATGGATGCACTAATGTCGATTAGATTCATGGATGAATGCGGTTAATCGGCCTTTTATAAGACCCTGGCTCGCTACGAAGTAGGATGTTCTCATTTTTAAATAGAGAGTCACATGGGTGATCCACACTATCATTGACCGGGGCCGACCCTTCGGCTGTTTTGTTTCACTTCTGAATTTGGGTGACAAGAAACCGAGGTAACGCTTCGCAGTTTGAGGAACAGCTCGGCGGGCAAACCGCCTCCTACCAGTGCAATACTATGTTGGTGTTGTGGTGGGAGCGAGTTTACCTCGCGAGGTGTTGATTACTTTTCGAGGTGTCGATTATCTTGTGAGGCTTTCTTTTCAAATCCCACATAGCAAAAAACCCGCTGCATTGCTGTAAAGGGTTTCTCTAATAAGGCCCTGACT